>NZ_JBHUQX010000422.1:0-7993 GCF_042674225.1 Streptomyces sp. NPDC056948 | reverse complement strand
CTTGCGCGGACAGGAGCGCTCCGCGCAGACGAGCCGACGCACCCGTAACGACGCCACCAACTTGCCGACTGCCGGCAGATCACCCTGACCAGCACCCGCATCCAGGGCAGGCCACCCCGCTGGCAGTGGTCCGGGCCTCGACCCGGACGACCGTGTCGGTCACCTCCAGGCGAGACGTGACGGGCGTCACGGCCACGTTCCGCAGCGGCCGCTCAGAGGTGGCCGTCCAGGAACTTCCGTACCTCGGCGATGGTCATAGGCCCCGTGCCGTGCGCCACCGCCTCTCCCTCCTTCAGCAGGACGCAGGACGGGGCTCCGGTGATCCCGTATCGCACGGTTGCGGCCGGACAACGCGTGATGTCGGCGCGAACGGCCGTCAGACGGCCCGTGTATTCGTCGGCGATGCCACCCACGACGAGGTCCATCAGCCGGCAGGGCTCGATTGCCTTGGGCCATGTCCCGGTGAAGTACGCGAGGACCGGAACTCTGCTCATTCCGAGGATGAAATTGAACTCCGCGTCCTCACGGGGTCGGTGAACCCGCTTCGTCATGGAAGCTCCTGACCTCACGTTCCGTGATTCCACTGTCAACCGGCCCGAAGACCGACCGCCAGCGTCAGTTCGAGGACCCGGTTAGGCGATGCGAGATCCGGAAACAGCTCCCGCAGCTGCGACATCCGGTACCGGACTGTCTGGGGATGGACGAACAACGCCGCCGCCACCTCGTCCCGCCTGCCCTGGTGCAGCAGCCACGCCCGCAACGTCTCCTCCAGCCGCCGTGCGGTCGCGACAGGCAAGGTCCGCAACGGTGCGAGGGCTCGGGCACGCAGGTCTGCGAACGCGTCCCGGTCGGCGCTCAGCACCAGCTCGGGCAGGTGGTCCTCGGTGTCGCGAATATCAGAGGAGAGGGAGCGCGCGCGTACGGCTCGTGCGTACGAGGCGGACGCACGAGTCCATGGCCGGGCCGGGCCGACCACGGCGGTGCGGTCGGTCAGCTGCCGCAAGAGATGTGATCGGTCGGCATCGGGGACGAGCAGCACACCGGTGGCGTCCGGCAGATCGTCGAGGACGAGGGTGCTCGGGTCGAGCGCGCGGTAGGCGGGCCGGGCCTGGGCGGCGGGCAGCAGGACCGCGGTCAGCGAAACCGGAGGCTGCCACCCGGCCCGTTGAACGGAGGCCAGCAGCATGTCCGGGCTCGCGCCGGCAAGGAGGTCGCGGGCCAGGTGTTCCAGGTGGAGCTCGTGGGCTCTCCCCCGGGCGGCCAGTTCGTCGGCGTGGCCCGCGGCGCTCGCGGCGGAGAGCTCGTCGATGTAGGCGAAGGTCAGCTCGGCGAACTTGGCGACCTCGGCGGCGGGCAGACCTGCGGGTACGGCACCCGCTGCCAGGCATCGCCAGGCCACGCGGGCGCCGACGCGGTAGGCGCTGAGCAGGGCGTCCATCGAACGGCCGTCGCGCACCTCGCCGCGGCCCAGCTCGTAGGCTGCGTCACCGGCGTCGCCGCCTGTGGCGTTCCCGCTCGCGAGGTCGAGGTAGTGCCCCAGGGCGGTGCGGACGGCTCGGCGGATGGTGGCGCCCATGTGGCCCGAGAGGGCGTTGGCGTAGGGAGGGACCTCGTCGATGATCGCCTGGACGACCTCGTCGGCGGTGGTCTTCAGCGCGGCCCGAAGTGCGGTGACCGTCGTCTCATCCAAGGCCAGTTCGCTGGCCCTCCGGATTGCATGGCTCACGTTTTGTTCCCTGCGAACAATTCAGCCGGCCAGATTTACGTCCTGCGGTCAGGACTTTACACCTTGAGGCGCAGCAAGCTGGAGTCATGACGAGTACAGCCCTCCGCGGCAGGGCGTGGAAACTGCTGGAGATGGTCACGACGCCGCTGCTGCCGTCGGACTACCTCGACCTGGTCAGCCCGCTGCGTGCGGGCGCTGACCTGCGTGGGCGCATCGAGGCCGTGCACCCCGAGACGGGTGACGCCGCGACCATCGTGATCAGGCCGGGACGGGGCTGGCGCGGCCACACAGCCGGTCAGTACGTGCGGATCGGGGTCGACGTCGACGGGGTGCGCCTGTGGCGTGCCTACTCCCTCACCTCGCCGACGAACCGCCAGGACGGCCGCGTCACGATCACCGTGAAGGCGATCCCGGACGGCAAGGTCAGCAACCATCTGGTCCGCAGGGCGAAACCGGGCACGCTGATCCAGCTCGACCAGGCGACCGGTGACTTCGTACTGCCGCGGGCCAAGCCCGCCAAGGTGCTCTACCTGACGGCCGGCAGCGGCATCACGCCCGTGATGGGCATGCTGCGCGACACCGAGTTCGACGACGTCGTCATGGTCCACTGCGCGCCACAGCCGCAAGACGTGATCTTCCGCAACGAACTGCACGACCTGGTCGCGGACAAGAAGCTGCGGCTCACCGAGGTGCACACCGACACAGACGGCATGCTCGACATCGCCCGTCTCGACGAACTCGTGCCCGACTGGGCCGAGCGCGAGACCTGGGCCTGCGGGCCCGCGGGCCTGCTCGACGCCGCCGAGGAGCACTGGGCCGAGCACGGCGTACGAGAGCGCCTGCACACCGAACGCTTCCGCCCCGGCATCGTCGTCACGGGCGACGGTAACGGTGGCGAGGTCACGTTCAGCACCACCGGCAGGACCGTCGACGCGGACGGCGCCACGCCGTTGCTGGACGTCGGCGAGGAGGCCGGCGTGCTCATGCCCTCCGGGTGCCGCATGGGCATCTGCTTCGGCTGCGTCACTCCGCTCAAGGCGGGCGCCGTCCGCGACCTGCGCACCGGCGAGATCACCGAGGCCGAGCCCGGCGTCCTCATCCAGACCTGCGTGTCCGCCGCGGCGGGCCCCTGCGACATCGAACGGTAGGAGCACCTTGACCGCCATCGACCCCACCGCCCACCTGACCGCGGAGCAGATCGAGGAGCTCGGCCGCGAGCTGGACGCGATCCGTGACGAGGTGATCGCCGACCGCGGAGAGAAGGACGCCGCCTACATCCGTAAGGTCATCTCGGCGCAGCGCAAGCTCGAGCTGGTCAGCAGGGGCGTGCTGCTGTTCTCGTTCTTCCCGCCCGCGTGGATCATCGGCACCGCCGGGCTGTCCGTGGCGAAGATCATGGACAACATGGAGATCGGCCACAACATCCTGCACGGCCAGTGGGACTGGATGCGGGACCCGAAGATCCACTCCACCACCTGGGACTGGGATCACGTCTCGCCGGCCGAGCAGTGGAAGCACTCGCACAACGAGCTGCACCACACGTACACCAACGTGATCGGCAAGGACAACGACCTCGGCTACGGCATCATGCGCGTCGACGAGGACCAGAAGTGGCACCCGTTCCACCTCGGCCAGCCGCTGTGGAACTTCATCAACGCCTGCTTCTTCGAGTACGGCATCGCAGCGTACGACCTGGAGCTCGGCAAGAACCTGCACAAGCGCCGCCGCAAGAACCCGGAGTTCCGCGCGCGGGCCAAGGACGTGGGCCGCAAGATCCGCAAGCAGGTGCTCAAGGACTACTTGATCCACCCGCTGCTGTCGGGCCCGTCGTTCCTCACCACGCTCGCCGCCACGTTCACCGCGAACCTGGTCCGCAACATCTGGACCCACTCGGTGATCATGTGCGGGCACTTCCCCGAGGGCGTGCAGGTCTTCGAGCGCCGGTCGATCAAGGGCGAGACGCGCGGCCAGTGGTACCTGCGCCAGATGATGGGCTCGGCGAACATCAGCGGCAGCAAGGCCATGCACTTCATGACCGGCAACCTCTCGCACCAGATCGAGCACCACCTGTTCCCGGACCTGCCGAGCAACCGGTACGCCGAGGTCGCGGTGAAGGTGCGCGCGCTGTTCGAGAAGTACGAGCTGGACTACGTCACCGGGCCGCTGCCCAAGCAGGTGTTCTCCGCGTGGCACAAGGTCTTCCGGCTCTCGCTGCCGAACAAGAAGCCCAAGGTCAAGACGCCGGACCGCGAGCAGGAGCTCGTCGCGGCCTGATTCCCGGTAGCGGTTCCGATCTTTCGGCCGTACCGGCGGCACCGCCGGGTTCGGTGAGATCCGTTGCGGACGGTGAGTCAGACCAGGAGGCCGATGCTGGCGGCCAGCATCACCACGGCCGTTGCACCGTGGATGCCGTAGGCGGCGGCCTTCGGCCCACCGCTGCGCAGCACGACCACCGCATCTCCGGCGGGTATCGCAGCTAGCGCCATCACGTACCAACCCAGCAGCGACGTCGTCGCGACGAGCATCAGAACGAAGACGAAGACCCCGCACGCGATCTCGCGTAAACCCTTCACGCGCAGCCAGGCCCGGAAGGCGGGGTGGTCGGCCGGTGTATCGGGAATGCCGAAACCGACGGCGGCCTGCGGCGTCGTGAAGGCGCGCCCGCCCATGAGGATGAGGGCCGCGCCGAGCAGGCCGGCGAGAACAGTGGCACTGGTGGTGAGCATCAGGCTGTCCTGTCCGTTGAGGGAATCTCTCTTGACGAACTTGTTGTCATGGATCTCGTGCAGGTGCTCGGCGTCCCGCTCGACCGCCGGCGGCGATCCGGGCGAAGGACTCCTCTCGAGGGCCGGCGAGCACATCGATCGTCGATCCACCGGACCCGAAGGACATCGATCGGTTTCCGGGGCCCCGCGGTCACGGCCCGAGTCGCGAGGCGACGCCGCGCTGTCACGGGACGAGAACGATCCGGCCGCGGACGCCGCCCTTGGCCATCGCCTGGTAGGCACCGGCTGCTTCGTCGAGCGGCGCGACGGCGTGGACGCGAGCCGGCAGTTCCCCGGTCGCCACCCGTGCGAGCAATCGGGCGAGAAGCGCACCGTCGGGATGGGCGAACACGACCTCGACGGCGATGCCGCGCTCCCCGGGAAGCCGCGAGGCCGGCTGCACGCCGACGAAACGGCCACCGTCGCGCACCGCCCGTAGGGCGTGCTCCTGCAGGGCTCCGGCGTCGGCAACGGCATCCCAGCCCCTCCCGGGATCGGTGGCGAAGTCGACGCCGAGGCCCCGGACGAACGGCTCGTCGTCCGCTCGGGCCATCCCGGTCACCTGCCAGCCGCGGTCCTGGGCGAGTACGGCGACGTGCGCGCCCACCACACCGGCCGCGCCGGTCACCAGCAAGCGCCGAGCCTCGCTCGACACCTCACCGAGGAGGTCGACGAGCTGGGCTGCGGCGGTGGCATTGAGCGGCACCGTCGCCGCCTCGACCAGGTCCATGCCGTCCGGAACGACGGCGACATTCGCGGCGGAGACGAGGAGGTGCTCGGCATGGGATCCGTGGTCGCGGTCGAAACCGTCGATGAACCCGGCAACACGGGTGCCGACCTGCAGCTCGACGCCGGGTCCGGCGGCATCGACTGTGCCGGCGAAGTCCCAGCCGAGACCGGTGTAGTCCGGCTGGTGGACCAATCCGAGCCGGTGAAAGACACCCCCGGCCACCCCCAGGTCGACCGGGTTGATCGCTGCGGCGGCAATCTTCACGCGGATCTGCGCCGGCCCCGGCTCAGCCACCGGGACGTCGACGGTCTCGATCGACTGGGGCCCGGACGGCACACGGACCACGGCCCGCCGGGACGTCATCTGATTCATCGCCATCTACTCCTTCGCGGAGGCACTGTGAGGTGGTCTTGCCATCGCTTTGGTGCAGCACCACCATGGAGGCACCTGCTTCCCCATGGGAAGTAGGCACCTTGAGGTGCGTAAGTCACCGAGAGCGGAAGAGATGAGTTATGCCAACCAGCACCGCGTCCCAGCGGCGGGCCGTAGCCAAAGCGGAGTACGACGCATTCCTCGCGGCATGTCCCAGCCGCCAGCTCCTGGAGCGAATCTCCGACAAGTGGGTCGCCCTCGTGCTTGCCGCCCTGGGCGGGGACGGCCCGCGTCCTGGGGCTGCCTCCGGCGACGAACCGCGGCCCATGCGCTTCTCCGAGCTGTCACGCCGGATCTCGGGCGTGAGCCAGAAGATGCTGACGCAGACGTTGCGCTCACTCGAGCGCGACGGGATGGTCACCAGGACCGTGACCCCCACCGTGCCCGTCACCGTCACCTATGAGCTGACCGGTCTCGGTCGCTCGCTCCAGGGAGTCATGCGGGGAATCAAGGATTGGGCGGAGGGCCACATGGAGGAGGTCCTCACCCATCGCGACGGCTACGACCACAGGCAAAGCGACGCCACCGACTGAGCTCTCTCAGCGTTGCCGCTCCAGGATGAGGACGGCAGCGGCGATTGACGGCATTCGATTCGGGCTACAGCGCGCGTGGTGGAAGATCCGCCAGGACTTCAGTGCCGTCCCCGAGGCCCGACAGCTCATTGGATCAGGTCGGTGTGCGGATGCTCGGGAGAGGTCGGGCAGACGTAGAGCTGCATGTTGTCGGTGCTGCCTACTTCCACCTTGGTCGGCTGCGCAGGGTCCTGGCCGGCGTCATGACTGTCGGCGCAGGCGGCGGCCTGGTCTTCGCATGGCGCCCAGCTGCTCCCCTCACCACCGTCCCACTCGAAGGAAGCGATGGTCAGCAGCGGGACCACCTGAGCGTCGCACACACCGCAGAATCGGCGATACGGGTCGGTGCGGCCCCATGGAGGCCAGCCGCCGACCTTCCAGCCGGGAGCGTCAGCCAGCTCACAGTCATAGAAGTCCCGCGGATAGTCCGCGTAGACGCTGTCCACGCCGACGCCGGCTGCCTGCCATCTGCTCAGGTCCTCCACCATCAGCCGCATCTCCGGACTCAGATCAAGGCTGTCGGGGTACTCGATGATCGCTTCTGGTGCCAGCACGCACGGCTCCTGCACATATCCCTGCCCGTTCACCTCATACGGTTCCGGCGGTGCGGCGAGGACGTCGCCGACCTCCGCGGCGGACCGCCAGAACAGTGCGGTCGACGGCTTGTGACCCGGATTGTGGTCGTAGGGGCACCAGAGGACCTGGAGCAGATCGGCCTGCCCGGGCGGCCGCAACAGGGGTACGTCGCGCAGATACAGCTGGGCCACGGGCAACATGGGGACCGGGCACTCCGCGGGCCACGGAGGGCCGGCGTCGAGTCGCTCCGCGAGCCTCGCGGCGTTCCGTTCCTTGATCGCCTCCTCCTCCGGCGTGAACGCGGGACCATGGGGATCACGGTGCTGCCGGGCCACCCTGCGTCTGGTCAGCCGCACTGCTGCCGGCGACTCGCGGAATCCGCTGTCCACGTGCGTGCCTTCGCAGTGCGGCCACGGCTCCTCAGCCGGCCACAGCAACGGCCCCCCGACCGAGCTCTCCTCTGTCGAAGGCGCCCCGGGACGGGGATGCAGCCGAATCGCAGGTCGCGCCAACGGAGCCAGTTCAGGAAAGACCGCGCTCACCTCAACAGGCCGCGGCGGAGTAGTACGTACGAAAACCATGCCGGTGATCCTGCCACCAGCCACTGACAACCCCTGGCCGCCTCAACCGGCTTCGGTGGCATCGGTGTTCAGCGGGTCAAGTACAACGCCTGCAGCCTCGGCCACAGCGACAGCAAGCCTGCCTATGTGACAACTGGTGCCGCAGCAGGCAACGTTCGCCCTGGGCGGTCTGCGACGATGGCGCCATGGACGAGGAAGTCATTCCCATTCTTCGCGTCGAGGACGCTGCGGCGGCGGTCGCGTGGTACGAGCGACTGGGCTTCGCCAAGCAGTGGGAACACCGCTTCGAACCGGGACTTCCCGCGTTCGTCGAGGTCGCCCGGGGCGAGGTGCGGTTGTTCTTGTCGGAGCACAAGGGAGATGCCCGGCCTGACACGCTGGTCTACCTCCGCATTCGTGATGTCGAGGCCATCGCCTCCGAGTTCGGTGTGCAGGCGAAGGACACTCCGTGGGCGCGTGAGATTGAGCTGCGCGACCCCGACGGCAACCGGCTTCGGATCGGCACGCCGACGGAATGACACTCGCCGGGAGTGCGCGGCAGCCACGCCGCCACGGCGGCCCCACCACTGACCCACCACCGCGGGCGTGAACTGAACACCCCACCCACGCCC
>NZ_JBHUQX010000421.1:0-8012 GCF_042674225.1 Streptomyces sp. NPDC056948 | reverse complement strand
CCTCGGCTACGCCGCCGACGCCGCCCTGGCCGCGTCCAAGGCCAGCCAGTCACTGGCCCGCTCGATCGAGTACCAGCGCCAGGCCGCCGAGGACGCGGCCGCCGCCGACCGGGCAGCCGGCCGCGCCGAGGGCCACGCCAAGGACGCCCGCGACGCCGCTGACCAGGCCGCCCTCGACGCGGCAGCCGCCCGCGCGGCAGCCTCGGAGGCCGAGCAGGCCGCCAAGGACGCCCGCGACGCAGCCGAGCGCGCCGACGCCGCCGCGACCGAGGCCGAGGAAGCGGCCAAGGACGCCCAGAAGTACGCGGACTCGGCCCAGCAGGCGGCCGACCAGGCCGGCCGCGAGGACGCGAACAAGCAGGTGCAGGCGGGCGCGGGCACCGGGGTCGGCGGGGTCTTCTCCGTCATCGACGACCTCAAGCAGAAGGGAGACCCGCAGCGTCTGCCCGACGACTGCTCGCGCCTTCCGTGCGACCTGGTGTACAAGGTCACGTTCGACGCTGTCGTCAGCTACTACGTCTGCGCCAACCCGGACGTGCCCGCCACCGAGTCCGGCTGCCCCGCCGAGGACACGTTCTTCCTCACCACGAAGACGTTCCCGGGCCTGACCAAGACGGTCAAGGTCTCCTCCTGGGAGGCGACCAAGAACCTGTGGAAGGGCCTCTACGAGTCGATCATCGGCGACTTCACCGGCTGCTACCACAAGCTGAACGGTGATGGCTCGGGCAGCTACGGCGACTGCGCCTGGGCCGCGTCCAACTTCATCCCGGGCAAGACCTTCGACCTGCTCGCCGACGCGATCCGTGCCCTGAACACCGCCCTGCGCCGCGGGGACGGTGTCGCCGACGCGCTGAAGTCGCTGAAGGAACTGGACGTCGACCCGGAGACCCTCGCCGACATCGAGCGGACGGTGGACAGGTTCGACGAGGCGCGGACGGCCTGCAGGACCAACAGCTTCCCCGGCGGAACCGAAGTGGTCCTCGCCGACGGCAGCCGCAAGCCGATCCGGGAGGTGCGGTTCGGCGACCTGCTCCTGGCCACCGACCCCGGCACCGGAACCACACGGGGAGAGGCGGTCACCCGCACGTTCTCCCACACCACCGAGGACCTGCTGGACATCACCCTGGCGGACGGGGGAAGCCTCACCAGTACACCGGGTCACCAGGTCTTCGTCGTCGGCCGCGGCTGGACTCTCGCCTCCGACCTGCGCACCGGCGACCGCCTGCGCACGCCGGACGGCACCCTCCACACGGTCACCGCACTGCGCGACCGGGACGAGCCGAAGCCCCGGACTGTGTACGACCTGACCGTGTCCGGCCTGCACACGTTCTACGCCGTGGCGGACGACACGCCGGTCCTGGTCCACAACTGCAACGACCTCATCGCCGACGAAGGCCAGTTCCCCGGCCAGGCTCACATTCTTCAGAAGCATGTGGACCAGGACCAGGCCGAAGCGCTCGCGATGGCCCACGCCGACGGTGAGAAAGTCAGTGTGTTCATCGACCTGCAGACGGCACAGCAGGTCGTGGACTACGCGGTCGTCAACAAGGCAGGGGAGATCGCAAGGTGGCTTCGTGGCTCGGAACAGAAAAAGACGTTGACCGGTACGTTCGGAGCGAGAAACTCTCTCGGCTGGGTCGCCCATCCGGACGGAAGGACGGTCACCCAAGCCGGAAACCGGTACACCCTCGTCCTGAAACGGGCCCCAGGCCATAAGAGTGGCTTCTACGTCTACACCGGGCACCCAGGGTGACATGTGATGGAGCGACACACGGAGTTCATGTTCGGCGTCCCGTGGATCATGGAATTCTTCCACCAGGACTGGAAGCTCGACGCCTCGACGCCGGCAGAAGCGGTGGCCGACGAGTTCGTGGAGGAACTTGAGCCGGCAGCCGTGCTGTCGGTGCGGCGTGACGCCCGGCTGCTCCTCGACAATCTCACCTCCGCCCAGATCAAGGCGTTGTGGAAGGGGGGCGCGGACGCGACGGAGTCCTTCTTCCAGCGCCATGTCGGGGAAGGCGACGAGTGGATGCGGCAGGTGATCGGGGTGTGCGATGCGTGGCTGTCCCGCCGCGCGGACACCCCGGCTCTCTCCGACGCCGACCGGTACGGGGGTGTGGAGCTGGCCGGTGACGTCCTCGCGGAAGTGCACGAGTTCAGGAGCGTCCTGGACACGGAGGTGACGGATGCACTGGCCGAGTGCGCCCGCAGCTGCACTCCCGATCTCGCCCTCAGGCTGCTCCTGCGAGCTCTGCCCAAGAAGAGTGCCTCGTTGTCCCCGGAGTACCTGTATCTGTCCGAGGAGCAGTACGCGAGGCTGGAGGCACTGGGGAACGCGTTCCACTACGGGGAGTACGTCGTGAGCGACATCAAGTACCTCGTGGACACGTAGGCCGACACCCGGCTCGCATCGCTCGGCCCGCGCCTTTCTACCAAGGGCGCGGGCCGCCTTCGTTGTCAGTATGGCGACCATCTTGCCGATCATGTTCGCGGTGGTCTCGTGGCCGGCGGCGACCAGGAGACCCATACCCGTGCCGACGAGTTCGGCGTCGCTCAGTCCCTCGCCCTCCGCACGGCTCTCCTCGATCAGCATGCTCAGCACGTGGCCGCGAGGAGGTCGCTCATGTAGGCCAGGAAGGCGGTGTGGGCGGCCTTGGTCTCGTCCTTGGTGTAGCGGTCGACGTTCAGGAAGGCGTCGGACCAGTAGGAGAAGCGGTCCCGGTCGCCAGCGCAGGTGTCAAAAAACAGGACGGATGAGGGGGCTCCCGTGCGCACCCTCGAATCCGGACCTGGGCCGCCCGTGGCGCAGCTACGACCAGGGCAGGACCAGCGCGCCCCAGGCGACGATGGGCCCGAGGGCGACGATCCCGCCGGTGTAGCTGATGACCTGGCGGTAGAAGCGGCGGGGGTCCACTCCGCGGGCGTTGCTGAGGACGAGTGCGCCGTTGGTGGAGAAGGGCGAGGTGTCGACGATCGTCGTGGAGACGGCGAGAGCGGCGATCAATCCGGCGGCGCTGAGGTGGCTGGAGAGCAGCAGTGGTACGGCGATCGGGATGATCGCGGTGAGGATCGCGGTGGAGGACGCGAAGGCGGACGTGATGGCCACGGTGAAGCACAGCAGCAGGGCGACGGCGACCGGTGCGCCCAGGCCCGCCGCGTGCTCGGAGATGTTCTCGATGATGCCGGCCTTCTCCAGCATGGCGATGTAGGTCATCATGCCCGCGACCAGCAGCAGGGTGGACCAGCTCACGCCGTCCACGGCCTTCTCCTGTCGCTTCATGTCCACCAGGGCCAGCAGGGCACCGGCCGCCAGGGCCAGGAAGCCGATCTCCAGATGGAAGCCGAGAGCGCCGACCACGAGCGCCACCAGGCACGCGAGGGTGAGCCACTGGCGCCAGTCGGGCCTGCCGGACACGGTGAGCTTCTCGTCCTCGGCCGCTTCCTCGGAACCCTCGGCCAGCGGGGCGGGGCGCTTGGCGAGCAGCACGTAGGTGAGCGCCGAGAGCACCAGGTTGATCAGGAAGCTGGCGCTGAACAGCGTCACCGCGGAGACCTGCAGTTCGGTCTTGTCGACCAGGCCGAGCACCAGCGCACCGGAGACGGCCAGCGGGGAGAACGCGCCCGCGTGTCCGCCGCTGATCACCATCATGCCGACGACCAACGGGTTGAGCTTGTAGCGGTAGGCGAAGTTCATGCCGATCGGCGCGAGGATCGCGACCGCGGCAGGAGTGAAGGTGCCGAACGCCGTCAGCAGAGCGGCCACCAGGAACAGCACCCAGGGGATGAGCGCGACCTTGCCGCGCACCAGCCGTACCCCGGCCGCGACGAGCCAGTCGATGGTGCCGTTGCGGCGGGCGACGGAGAAGAGGTAGGTGACCCCGACGATGGTGACGAAGAGCTTCGCCGGGAACCCCTCGAAGATCTCGTCCTCGGTGAGGCCGAGGGAGGCGGTGCCGACGGCGAAGGTGGCGACGAAGGCCAGGATGCCCAGGTTGATCGGCAGCACCGTGCCGACCACGAACATCACCAGCAGCGCGCCTATGGAGATCACTTCAGCAGACATCTTTGTCCTTGGTGCGATGGGGAGGGGCGCGCCCCAAGGGCGCGAGGGTATCCCGGTGCGGACGGCTGGGGGACCGGCCGACCGAGGTGATGTCCGTCCCGGTTCAGGCGGCTTGCGTGCGGCCTGTCTCCGGGACGTAGATACGGGCGTCGGCGAGCAGCCGTGCCGCGCGTTGCACGGTGACCCGCCGCGGCAGGCCGTCCTCTACGTCGGTGCAGCGGACCGCGACGATGCCGGCGGGTGTGCCGAGACGCAGCCATTCCTCGGTCGGGCCGCCTGCGGTTCGGCAGACCACTGAGTCCTCGACGAGTCCGGCTGCCGCGACGGCGACGGCGGAGGTCAGGCCGATCGCGGGGTGCGGGGCGTTCATGCTGAGCATGCGCACCGAGATGTCGTAATCCTCGGCCGCGATCTGCTCCCCGAGAGTGGTGGTGTACGGCACCGGCGGGCCCACCAGGCCAACTTTGGGCACCGCGTCGCCCGGTTCTTCGCCCGGCTCGAGCAGCCCCATCAGCGGTGCGGCGGTATGACGCACGGTGCGCAGCCAGGGCACGTCCGTGCCCATCCGCTCCAGTGGCTCGGCGCCCGTGCGTCCGGTGCCGAGGGCGTCGATGAGGACGACGGGTGCTCCGGCGTCCACCATGCTCACCCGCACCGGCTCGGCAGCAGCGACCGGCAGGTCCTGCGCGGCCTGCCCGGTGGGGAGCAGTAAACCCGTGGTGCCGCCGGCCGGATCGCGGAAGGTGAGGCCGACGGCGACCCCGCCGGCGCGGGTGCCGGGTACGGTCTGGCGGCCGAAGTGGTTCACGACGCCACCGGTGGTGTCCACGAGCCCTTCGAGGACCGCGCCGGTGTTGGTATTGCGCATCACCACACGGGTCCGGTCACCGGTGATCGCCACCATGCCCTTTGCGACCGCGTACAGCGCGACCCCCGTGGCGCAGTTGCCGCAGTTGCTCGTCCACTCGACCGAGCCCGTGCCGATGCCTACCTGGGCGAAGAGATAGTCCACGTCCACGCCCGGTTCGGGGGAGGCGCCCACAACAGCCGCCTTGGAGGTGGTGGGGGTCGCCCCGCCCACGCCGTCCAGTTCCACGGGGTCGGTGGCGCCGTACGCGGAGACCAGCAGCTTCTCCAGTTCGCCACGGTCGGCGGGGACGTCGACCTGGTTGAACAGCCAGCACTTGCTGGTGCCGCCACGCACCAGGGTCGCGGGAGTGTGCACGTCTGAGCTCTTCCTTGATCAACGAGGGGGAGGGAAGGGCCGAGGCGGTGGTTACGGGCGCATTGCGGGCCGGTGAACCGCTCGGCGATTGCGGAGACCTTCGCAGAGGCGTGACTTGGGAACAATCGCAGTTCGCTTCACATGGGTTTAGCTCAGCTAAAGTCGCAGGCATGCTGAACGTGCGCCGACTGCTGCTGCTCACCGAGGCCACCGAACGCGGGTCCCTCACCGCCGCGGCGGACGCGCTGGGCATGACCACCTCTGCCGCCTCCCAGCAGATGTCCCTGCTGGAGCAGGAGGCCGGACAGCCCCTTGTCGAGCGGCTGCCGCGCGGGATCCGGCCCACCCCGGCGGGTGCCGCGCTGGCCGAGCGAGGTCGCGCGATCCGCCGTGAACTGCGCGCAGCGCAAGCCGACTTGGACTCCTTCACGGCCCTCGACCAGGGCACTTTGCGACTGGGTTCCTTCCCCACGGCCAGCGCGTCCCTGTTGCCGCTCGCACTCACCCGCTTCCGACGTCGGCACACCGGCATCCGCATCGAGGTACGGGCCGGGGTCCTCGCCGAGCTCCGGGAAATGCTGCACACGGGCGAGGTGGAGCAGGGGCTGCTCTGGGACTACGAGTGGAATCGCCTCGACGATCCGGCGCTCTCCCTCACCCACCTCCTGGACGACCCCACGGTGCTGGTCGTCCCCGCCGACTCACCCCTGCGCAGCCATTCCTCCGTGCGGCTCGGCGACCTCGCCGACCAGGAGTGGATCATCCGCGCAGACAACCATCCCGTCGCCGACGTCCTGCGCCGAAGCTGTCGCCAGGCGGGCTTCGAGCCGCGCATCGCCTACTCCTCGCACGACTACCAGGAGGCACAGGCCATGGTCGCCGCCGGGCTCGGCATCGCCCTCGCGCCCCGACTGGCCCTCACCAGCCGCCGCAGCGACGTACGCCTCCTGCCCTTCGCCTCCGACGTACCGGCCCCCACCCGCCGCATCCTCCTCGCCCGGGCCACGGCCCGCCCCGCCACCCCACCCGCCCAGGCGATGGCCGGCGTCCTGCGCACGGTGGCGCAGCGGTTCACCGCGCCCGGCCTGCACCGGGCCCAGCTCGGTGCGGTACGTCGCGGCTGAGGAAACGGAGCGGTGTGACGGCGACTCGGTCGATGACCGGTGCGTACGGGGAACGATCGACTCGCCGAAGCCGCTGATGCTGTCTCGTGGAGGCTGCCGCCGACCCGATCCGCGATCCGTTCCCAGCCGCCCGCCGCGCCGCTGTCGTCGACGCAGTCCAGTGCCTCCTTCTCGCGACACGCTGAGCCGTAGAGCCGAGAGCAGGAGACGCGGGTCTGCCTGTGTCCGCCTCCGTGGAACCGGTCGGATTCGGCTGGTGGCCTCGGCCGCCGGTGAAATCAGGCTTTGCCGTGGAGTCGCCAGATCGGGCTGCGTGCCGCCTGCCCTGACGGGCCAAGCGAATCGTGACTCATGTCCGCAATGCCCGTATCCTCATCAATGCACGATTCTTTCCGATGAGCGGATTCATCGCAGGCGCAGGTGAGGCGAAGCGTGGTTCGGTCCGGCGAGGAACCCAAGCCGGCGGGGCGTGCGACTGACGGCACGGGGCCCGCCCGCCCTCGCGAGCGGTTTCTCCAGGGCGAGTCCGTCGAGACGGGCGTACGGCCGTCCATCCTGAACTCGTGGCAGCGCTCACGGTCCCTGGGCCTGTCCCCGGACGAGTCCGACCTCCCCTACCGGGAGGACTTCGACCCGGGGGGCCGTATCGTCCGCGCGGCCGTTCCCGTGCTCGACCGGCTGCAGTCCACCTTCTCCGGCAGCAAGGTCAACATCTCGGTCGCGGACGCGAACGGGACGGTCCTGCTGCGCCGCTTCGGGGATCCGGCGATGGCCAGGGACCTGCCGGCGATCCAGCGGGTCCCCGGGTTCGTGTTCGCCGAGCAGGTCGCCGGCACGAACGGGATCGGTCTGGCCCTCGCGGAGCGGCAGCTCATCCGCGTCCACGGTGCCGAGCACTTCGCGGAACGCGCCCAGCAGAGCGCCTGCGTCGCGCTTCCCGTCCGTGATCCGCTCAGCGGGCGCATCGAGGGCGTCCTGTGCTTCGGCTATCCGCGCGGTTTCGACCGCCCCTCGCTGGCCGCGGCGATCCGCCGGGCGGCCGAGGCCATCGAGCGGCGGCTGCTGGGGCAGAGCTCCGCGCACGAGCGCGCGCTGCTGCGGGCGTACCTCGCCACCGGGGCCGCGGCCGCCGACCTGGGCGGCGGCATGGCGAGGGGTGCGCCGGCCGACGCATTCCACCCTCGTGACCAGGAGATTCTGAGGGAGAAGGCCGCCGAGCTGATCTCCCGTGCGCAGTGGGCCGCCGTCGACGTGCTCCTGCCCGACGGCCGGCGGGTGACGCTCGTGAGTCGCCCGATGACGAGTGCGTCCGGCGTACAGGGCGTCGCCATCGAGGCGGTGCTGCCCGGCGCACCGGCGAGAGGGTCTCTCCTCCTCCCGCATCAGGTCGACGAGCTGCCGGGCCTGGCCGCCGTCCCGGCCGCCGCGCTGACCGCCCGGCCGTCGATCGCTCTCCCGTCCGGGCACCCCGCTGCCGGGCCCGGCCCGGTCCTCGCGGCCGACGGCGGGCCGGGAACCGCGGCTCCCGGCGAGGCCGTCACGGCCGACGGCGAACGCGGCACCGCCGGGCTCGGCGGGACCGCCACGGCCGGACCGGGCG
>NZ_JBHUQX010000420.1:0-8030 GCF_042674225.1 Streptomyces sp. NPDC056948 | reverse complement strand
GTGCCCGCGCACCGGGCGAGCCCGTGCACCGGCGGGAAGGAGACATCCGGAACGTTCCGGATGGAGATGGCCCCCGGCGGCCCTCAGCCGAGTCGAGCGAAACGGCCGCGCCAGCGGGGCCGGGATGACGACCGTGCCGAGAGACCTCGCCGGTTACGGCGGGACCTGGCCAGCGTGGGCCCGGCGCCGAAGACCCGCCGGATGGCGCGGGAGGGAACCTCTGCATGCCACAGGTCGGCCGGATGGGAGAGGGCGAAGCGGCGTGCGCCGTCAGCGTGGTGGTGGGCAACCGGACCTACCGGGCAGGCGGTCGGGGGAAGGCCGATCCACGCGGGCGCGGTGAACGGGCCGTCCACTGCCGTCCCACGTGAGCCCTGTCTCACCTGGGCAGCGCCACTTGGCTATGCAACGAGTTGCATACGAGGATCGACTCATGGCGCTCGAGCACGCGATCCTCGTCTCCCTGCTGGAGAAGCCGGGCTCCGGCTATGAGCTGGCCCGGCGGTTCGAGCGGTCCATCGGATACTTCTGGACCGCCACGCACCAGCAGATCTACCGCGTTCTCAAGCGCATGGAGAGCGAGGGCCTGCTCGCCGTCCGCGAGCTGTCGCAGCAGAGCCGACCGGACAAGAAGGAGTACTCCGTCGTAGGCCCCGGCCGCGCCGCCCTCTCTCAGTGGCTGCACGAACCGATCCAACCCGAGAACATCCGGCACGAACTCGCCGTGAAGATCCGCGGCGCGGCCTTCGACGACCCGCCCGTGCTGATCCGTGAGGTCGAACGGCACCGCCAGGTGCACAGCGACCGGCTCGCGCACTACGTGGCCGGGGAGCTGCGCGACTTCACCGGCCCGGAGGCCCCCACCCCGCTCGACGCCGGTCAGGAGCTGCAGCATGTCGTGCTGCGTGGCGGCATCGCGTACGAGCGGATGACGATCGCCTGGCTCGACGACGTACTCGCCACCCTCCGCCGACTCAGTACGTCACACCCGCACGCCTGACCTGCCGGCCACCTCCGCCCGCGCCCCGCGACCTTCAGACCCGCACCCTCCACCCTCAACCCTCGGAAGGCGGACCTTCATGGCCGACCCCCTCCTCTTCAACCCCCGTACGTACGACCCGGCACAGTTCGACCCCGAGACCCGCAGGTTGCTGCGTGCCACCGTCGACTGGTTCGAGGACCGCGGCAAGCGCAGGCTCATCGAGGACTACCGTTCCCGCGCCTGGCTGGCCGACTTCCTCGCGTTCGCAGCCAAGGAAGGGCTGTTCGCCACCTTCCTCACCCCGGCGTCCGCCGCCGGCGACAAGGACCAGCGCTGGGACACCGCCCGGATCGCCGCCCTCAACGAGATTTTCGGGTTCTACGGTCTCGACTACTGGTACGCCTGGCAGGTGACCATCCTCGGTCTCGGACCGGTCTGGCAGAGCGACAACGCGGCGGCTCGAACCCGCGCGGCGGAACTCCTCACCCAGGGCGAGGTGTTCGCCTTCGGCCTCTCCGAGAAGACCCATGGCGCCGACATCTACTCCACCGACATGCTGCTGACGCCGGACGGCAACGGCGGCTTCACGGCGGAGGGTTCCAAGTACTACATCGGCAACGGCAATGCGGCCGGGCTCGTCTCGGTCTTCGGCCGACGCACCGACATCGAGGGCCCGGACGGCTACGTCTTCTTCGCCGCCGACAGCCGCCACCCGGCGTATCACCTCGTGAGGAACGTCGTCGACTCCTCGAAGTACGTCAGCGAGTTCCGCCTCGAGAACTACCCGGTGGGACCGGACGCCGTCCTTCACACGGGCCGCGCCGCGTTCGACGCCGCCCTCAACACCGTCAACGTCGGGAAGTTCAACCTCTGCACCGCCTCGATCGGCATCTGCGAGCACGCGATGTACGAGGCGGTCACCCACGCGCACACTCGCATCCTGTACGGCCGCCCCGTCACCGCCTTCCCGCACGTGCGCCGTGAGCTGGCCGACGCGTACGTGCGCCTCGTCGGCATGAAGCTCTTCAGCGACCGCGCCGTCGACTACTTCCGCTCCGCCTCGCCGGACGACCGCCGCTACCTGCTCTTCAACCCGATGACGAAGATGAAGGTGACCACGGAGGGCGAGAAGGTCATCGACCTGATGTGGGACGTGATCGCCGCCAAGGGCTTCGAGAAGGACACCTACTTCGCACAGGCAGCCGTCGAGATCCGGGGACTGCCCAAGCTCGAAGGCACGGTCCACGTCAACCTCGCGCTGATCCTCAAGTTCATGCGCAACCACCTCCTGAACCCGGCCGAGTTCGCGCCCGTGCCGACCCGCCTCGACGCGGCCGACGACACGTTCCTCTTCGAGCAGGGACCGGCCCGTGGCCTGGGCTCCGTGCGCTTCCACGATTGGCGCCCTGCCTACGACGCATACGCCGGCGTCCCGAACGTCGCCCGCTTCCGGGAGCAGGCCGACGCCCTGTGCGAGTTCGTCACCACCGCAGCCCCCGACGAGGAGCAGAGCCGCGACCTCGATCTTCTGCTCGCCGTCGGCCAGCTGTTCGCGCTGGTGGTGCACGGCCAGCTGATCCTGGAGCAGGCCCGCCTGACGGATCTTGACGAGGATGTGCTCGACGAGCTGTTCTCCGTCCTCGTCCGCGACTTCTCCGCCTTCGCCATCGAGCTGCACGGCAAAGACTCCGCCACTGCGGATCAGCAGCGCTGGGCGCTCGATGCCGTCCGGCGTCCCGTCGTCGACGAAGAGCGTTCGGGGCGCGTCTGGGAGCGTGTGGAGGCACTGTCCGGGGCGTACGAGATGGCGCCGTGACAGCCCGCCCAGGGAGCTCGTCGACATGTGACGGTCAGGGCCCCCGGGAGCAGTAGCGCTGGCACAGTGGCCCTCCGCGCAACCTGCCGCGCGGAGGGCCCGCTCCGCAGGCTTCGCCAGGTCGCCCTGCCGGTCCGGTGCGGGACGTCGGCCGACGTGGGGGTCGGGGCCATCGGGCAGAGTGCCGCCAGCGGCCGGCGCTGTCCTGGGCGACGTCTCCGCCGACCTTGGCGACCGGCTCCGGCCGAACGAGGGTGACGTCCAGCGTCTCGCGGCCGCCCTGCCCCACCCGGCGGAGAACGTCCAGCCCACCCACGGGTGGTCCGTCACCGGGGGTGAGTGCTCGGCCTGCGGCAATGCGGTGCTGCGGCCCGTGTACTGCAGACGGCACCGAGTTCTACCGCCTCGCTCATACCGAGGCCCACGCCGAACGAGCTCAGGCCGGCTGACCGGGTGCCGCACGCGAGGAGCCGCCCGATTCCCCTAACCGACGGCAGTATCGGCTGGTGAGGCAGTCGATCGGGCGCTGACCCATGGGCTGATTGGTTCGTGGGACGGGACTCAACTCCGAGCGCGGGTAGCAGAGTTGCGGTTGGTTGCCGCTGGATGGGGGCGTCCACGACAACGTGAGGGTATGGCAGGCTGCCCCCGGATGAGCCGCCGGGGGCAGTATGGTCCTGGAGCTCAAAGTGCCTGGATTGCGCGCCACATCAGCAAGGGACACGACTGCCGATTGGCAGAGACGCACAATCACGGCAGCGAGGAGATCTCGCCCAACTGCCGCGGGACGTCCGAGGGGGAGTGGAATCCATGGCCAACTTCTTGAAATCCGCTGCGCCGCAGTTCAGTGTCGAGGTCTCCCAGAATGAGCACCTGCCGGAGGGCGGCCGGGAGGTCAACGCCATCGTCACGGTCACGGCGACCGGCGGCGGCATCGGCCGTTCCGTGACCGAACCGCACCTGGACGGCACCGCGTCGGGCTCGGGCCAAGGCGCGGCGGTGGTGGTCCTGGTCGACTGTTCCGGGTCGATGGACTATCCGCCGACCAAGATGCGCGAAGTCATGGAGGCGACGGCCGCCGCGATCGACGCGTTGCGCGACGGCGTGCACTTCGCAGTCGTAAGCGGTACGCACCAGGCCACGGAGGTCTATCCGGCTGGTGGCAACCTCGCCGTCGCCGACGCCCGCTCCCGGGCAGAGGCGAAACAGGCGCTGCGCAATATCTCCGCGGGCGGTGGCACCGCGATCAGTACCTGGTTACGGCTCGCCGACCGGCTGCTGCACTCCGCGGACGTGGGGATCCGGCACGCGATCCTGCTCACCGACGGACGGAACGACCATGAGCTGCCAGAGGATCTCCAAGCCACGCTGGCCGCCTGCTCAGGCCGTTTCACCTGCGACGTGCGCGGGGTGGGTACGGACTGGGAGGTGAAGGAGGTCACAGGCATCGCCTCGGCGCTGCTGGGGACCGCGGACATCGTGGCCGACCCGGCCGGTCTGGTGGACGACTTCACGCAGTTGGTGGAGAAGGCGATGGGCAAGAGGGTCGCCGACGTCGCGCTGCGCCTGTGGACTCCCGTGGGCGTCGAGACCTCGTTCGTGAAGCAGGTCGCACCCGCCGTCGAGGAGTTGACCGACCGGAGTGCCTCGGCTGGACCGCGCGCCGAGGACTATCCGACGGGCTCCTGGGGTGATGAGTCCCGCGACTACCACATCTGCGTCCGCGTCCCAAAGGCGGGCATCGGCCAGGAGATGCTCGCTGCCCGCGTCTCGCTGGTCGCGCGGGACGGCGACAGGGTTCATGCCCTCGGCCATGGCCTGGTCCGCGCGGTGTGGACCGACGACATGGCGGCGGTCGCCTCGATCAATCCGCTGGTCGCCCACTACACGGGACAGGTGGAACTGGCTGAGGCCATTCAGGAGGGCCTCGATGCCCGCAGGGCGGGTGACAACGAGGGGGCAACGGCCAAACTGGGCCGTGCGGTTCGGCTCGCCGGCGCGTTGGGGAACGACGAGACCACGAGACTGCTCGCCAGGGTGGTGGACGTCCTCGATGCGTTTTCCGGCACTGTGCGACTGAAGGCAGAGGTCGCGGAGGCGGACGAGATGACCCTGGCGACGCGGTCGACCAAGACGGTCCGCGCGGTCGGGCGCCCCGGTGCGGTGAGAACCGAGGGCACCACGAGGCCGCTTCGCCCTGGGAGTAGCGGCCCTCACAGGCCGCAGCACAGCGGCGGTGATGCGTTCGGCCGGGAGCCGAGGCTCCTGGAAGCGGAGTTGGTCGAGCAGGCGCCTCCCGGGCGGGAGGTGCCCCTGCACGTGCGTGTCACCCGGGGAACTGGTGGTCCAGGCGTGGCACTTCGGAGCTTTCGCATCCCGGAAGAGGGAGCGCAACTTCTGATCACCGTGCACGCGCCCGGCCTGGTGGCCCTGGGAGACCTGCAGCAAGAGCTGACCGTTCCTCCCGGCCGGGACTCGCACTGGCTGCAATTCGGCCTGCGCACCATGACACCCGGACTGCACACCGTTACCGTACGGGCCTTCCACAGAGGCACTTTCCTCGGCGAACTGCACTCCCAGGTCTCCGTACAACCCGACACACCGGCCAGGGACGGCCCGCCGCGCACCGCACCGCTCACCACGCTCGCGTTCGATCCCGGGGAGGTGACCTTGCAGGTTCTCAAGGGCGCGGACGGTGTCTACAGTTTCCAGCTCCTCAGTGAAACCACCTACGCTCCCGAGTCCTTCCGCCTCGTCGCGGGCGATTCCCACGGTGCGAGGGAACGGATCTACGACGAGCTTCGGCGTACGGCAGCCGCGGCCGGGCAGGGCGGAGGCAGAGATCATCGCCAGGCCCGGCGGCGGCTGATCAACCTCGGTGTGCAGTTGTGGGCCACGGCGGTGCCCGATGCCGTGCGTCAGCAGTTCTGGGAGGAGGTCGGGCACGTCACCGCTCTGACCGTGCTCGGTGAGCACGATGTCGTGCCCTGGGAGCTGCTTTATCCCCTGGACGGCCAGAGGGAGGGCGACGGATTCCTCGCTGAGTGGCTTCCCGTGGTGCGCCGGGTCTTCGGGCAGGACCGGGTACGCGAACTTTCCCTGTCTCGCGCTGCTTTTGTGGTGCCGCCCGGCTCGCCGCCCGAAGCAGAGCGTGAGGTGGTGGCGCTTCGGGCCAGACTGGGTGACGCGGTGTCCAACGGAGGGACCCTGACCCACGGCGCCGCCGTGAGCGACCTCATGGTCGAGGGGCTCGACGGGTTGCTGCACTTCGCCTGCCACAACTCGTTCACGAGTGCCGGTTCTCACGTCACGATGGCGGATGGCCCGTTCGATCCGATCGATCTCGCTTACGCCACCCACTCCGGAGCCCTGCGTAACACTCACCCGCTGGTCTTCTTCAACGCCTGTCGCAGCGCCGGCCAGATCGACTGGTTTTCGACCGGCCTGGGCTGGGCGCCGCAGTTTCTGCAGGCGGGCGCAGGGGCGTTCGTCGGCACGTTGTGGCCGGTACGGTCCGACTCCGCGCTGCTCTTCGCCGATTCGTTCTACGAGTGCCTGGTCGCCGAGGGCCAGAGTCTGGGGCAGGCATCCCTGAATGCGCGGCGAGCGATCCGCGACCAGAGCGGGGATCCCACGTGGCTCGCGTACGCCGTGTACGGCAGTCCCGCGGCGTGTGCCGACATACGTTAGAAACCACGGACACACCCCCGGACAGGAGAGGCATGGACGAGCCGGTCTTCGTCATCCACGGCGTCGGCAACCGTGACCCACAGGCATTCATCACTACCGTGGCGGCCCTCCAGGCTGCCGCGGGGACAACCCTGGTACCCCTCTACTGGGGTGACCTCGGCGCGGATGACCGTTTCATCGACCTTGCACTCCCTTCCCGCTCCGCCGGGCTGCGCGATACACCCGAGACCACGGCTGACGCACCGCCCGAACCGCTGCTGGCCGCCCTGCTCGGCGAAGCGGTAGAGCCCGCGCCAGGAGACCTGCCGACGCCCCTGCGGGACGCGATCCGCCACGGCTTGGACTCATCGCAGAACAGCGAACTGCGTGACGGCGGCGACCGTCCGGACGCCGACCAGATACTTGCGGCGCTCGCCGAGGAATGGCCGGCGACCCAGTGGCTGTCACGTTCTGATGACCCGTCACTTCTCCACGAGACCGGAAGGGCTATCGCCCGCGCGGTCACCTACACGCAGGAGACGGATGATTCCTGGGCCGGGCTTCGTGGCGCGGCACCCGTTGACGGCACTCTCCGCTCGCTGATCCGACGTCGGCTCGCGGAGCTGGACCGCGTCGCGGGCGCGGCGATGAAGGCGGTCGCCGGCAGGATGAACCACAGCTTGCGCCACCATCTCGGACCAGGCGCCACAAGGTTCCTCGGCGATGTACTCGTCTATCAACGCCATCGCGAGCAGATCCATGCCCGGGTATGGGAGCAAGTCGCCGCCGTCGACCCCGAACTGGGACGCACCCCGGGCCGCCCCGTACGGCTGGTCGCACACAGTCTCGGCGGGGTGATCGCTGTCGACATGGCCACCGCGCAGGAACCGCTGTGGACCTCGTCGCTGCTCACCTTCGGCTCTCAATCCGCGTACTTCCACCTCTGTGACCCCCGTGGGGGCCAACTTTCCCCCTACGCCGGCGACGAACCGGTCACCCTGCCGAACTCTCTGGCCCGCTGGACCAACCTCTGGCAACCCCTCGACGTACTCGCCTTCGCCGCCGCCCGTGTCTTCCGTCTCGCCGACGGCACGTCACCGGTCGACCTGGCGCTGCCTCACGCCGCCACCGCAGGGTTATGGACCCATTCCGTGTATTGGGACCTGCCGGAACTCGCCTCCGCGATCAGCGAGGCGATGCAGCCACCCGCATCATGACCCGGGGAGCAATCATCTGAGCCATCTCTTTCCTCAACGAGGGGCAGCATCCCTTCATCCATGAGGAGAGCCTCGCCGCTGAGATGCTGTCAGTCGAAAGCGTCGGTCATGCAGTCCACCCGGCAGTCGGCGGCCTCGTAGCGCTGGCGGAGGGCGGCAGCCGCCTCTTCACGCTCCACGAAGAGTCCGTAGTGTCGGCTCGCCACCTCGATCACGTCTTCGACCGTCACGATGACCGGTTCTCCGCTAGCGGCCCGGCGGCGCGCTTCGGCGATCGCCATGTCCGCAGAACGCAGCAGGTTCCTGGAACGGTCCCGGACAACGGCCGCCTGGGCCCGTTTCACCG
>NZ_JBHUQX010000419.1:0-8068 GCF_042674225.1 Streptomyces sp. NPDC056948 | reverse complement strand
GGCACGGGCCGGCGGTCGATCGCGCTGCGGACCGCCGGCCTCACCCTGACGGCCCTGCTGATGCTGGCCGCCGCGGCGGCGGGCTGGGCCTACTGGCATCTCGACAGCAACATCAAGAGCGTCGACATCGACAACGCGCTGGGCGACAACCGCCCGCCGAAGCCGGTGACCACACCGTCGCCCCTAGCCTCCGCCCTGCCCAGCGGGGCGCTCAACATCCTGGTCCTGGGCTCGGACTCGCGCGGCGGCGAGGAGAACCAGAGGCTCGGCGGGGGCGACAGCTCGGGTGCCCGCTCCGACACGGCGATGGTCGTCCACCTCGACGCCGGGCGGACCAGCGCGACGGTGGTGAGCATCCCGCGCGACACCCTGGTCACCCGCCCGTCCTGCCCGCGCTCGTCCGGCGGTTCGACGGCGGTGGCCCACAACTCCATGTTCAACAGCGCGTACGCGGTGGGCGGTCCGGTCTGCGCCGTGAAGACGGTCGAGTCGCTCACCGGCGTCCGCATGGACCACTACATCGAGATCGACTTCTCCGGCTTCGCGACGCTCGTGAACGCGCTCGGCGGTGTCACCGTCACCACCGAGGAGGACATCGCCGACGACCACAGCCATCTGGACCTGAAGGCGGGCACCCACCATCTGGACGGCACCCGGGCCCTCGCCCTGGCCCGCACCCGGCACGGCATCGGCGACGGCAGCGACCTCGGCCGCATCGGCCTCCAGCAGACGCTGGTGAAGGCACTGCTGGAACAGATCGCCGCACAGAACCTGCTCACCGACCCGGCGAAGCTGTACCGGGTCGCGGACGCGGTGACCGCAGGCCTCACCACCGACACCGGCCTGGACTCCCTGACCGACCTGACCCGGCTCGGACAGAGCCTGCAGGGCCTGTCGGCGAGCGAGGTGCGGACGGTGACGATGCCGGTGGTGCGGGCGCCGTCGGACCCCAACCGGGTGGTGGCCGAGGAGCCCGAGGCGCAGAAGCTGTGGGAGTCGCTGCGCTGACCTGCGGGAACGCGGACCGGGAAGGAATCCGGAAAAAAATCTCGAAGAAATGCGGCGACGGTGTCGATCCCGGGGTCTCCCGATCGACGCACGGGTGAGAGCGGGAACAGACCCCGTTCCGAAAGACCCCGAGGAGTCACCATGCCGCGCTTTCTCACCCTGATCCGCATCGACGAGAAGAACGCCCCCGCCGAGGGCCCGAGCCCCGAGCTCATGGAGCGGATGGGCACGCTCCTGGAGGAGATCACCAAGGCCGGGGTCATGCTCGACACGGCCGGGCTCACCCCGACCTCGGACGGCAGCCGGGTGACCTGGGAGGGCGGGCAGCTCTCCGTCACCGACGGGCCGTTCACCGAGTCCAAGGAGGTCATCGGCGGCTACTCGATCAGCCAGTGCAAGGACAAGGCCGAGGCGATCGAGTGGACCAAGCGGTTCCTGTCCGTGCACGAGGACTACTGGACGATCACGGCCGAGGTCCGGCAGATCACCGAGGACTGACCGGCGCTGCTTGGCCGGGTGCCGCCGAGGGTGTCTGATGGTGGGCTGTGACAGCGCAGCCCACCCCGGACCCGAGCGGCACCGGCCCGGCCATCGAAACGGTCTTCCGCATCGAGTCGCCCCGCATCATCGCCGGCGTCACCCGCGTAGTCCGGGACGTCGGCATCGCCGAGGAACTCGCGCAGGACGCCCTGGTCGCCGCGCTGGAGCAGTGGCCGCGGGACGGGGTTCCCGACAACCCGGGCGCCTGGCTCATGGCCACCGCCCGCAACCGCGCCGTCGACCTGGTCCGCCGCCGGGAGAACTACGCCCGCAAGCTGGCGGAGATCGGCCGCGACCTGTCGACCGTGTCTCCCCCGGAGGAGCCCACGGTCCTCCATGACCCTGACGACATCGACGACGACCTGCTGCGCCTGGTCTTCACCGCCTGCCACCCGGTGCTGTCCACCGAGGCCCGCACGGCCCTCACCCTGCGGCTCCTCGGCGGCCTCACCACGGCCGAGATCGCCCGTGCCGTCCTGGTCCCGGAACCGACCGTCGCGCAACGCATCGTCCGTGCGAAACGCACCCTGGCCACGCGGAACATCGCCTTCGAGGTGCCCTACGGACCCGACCGCGAGGCCCGTCTCGGCTCCGTCCTCGACGTCATCTACCTCATCTTCAACGAGGGCTACGCCGCCACGGCCGGCGACGACTGGCTCCGCCCGTCCCTGTGCGAGGACGCCCTGCGCCTGGCCCGGGTGCTCACGTCCCTCATGCCGAAGGAACCCGAGGTCCACGGCCTGACCGCGCTCCTGGAGTTCCAGGCGTCCCGTACGACGGCCCGGACCGGCCCCTCCGGCGAACCCGTCCTCCTCAAGGACCAGAACCGCGCCCGCTGGAACCGCATGCTCATCGCCCGCGGCGTCGCCGCGCTGGGCAGAGCCGAGGCCGCCTCCTCGGGCGCCCCGGGCCCGTACCTCCTGCAGGCCGCCATCGCCGCCTGCCACGCGCACGCCTACACCTACGAGGAGACCGACTGGCCCCGCATCGCCGTCCTGTACGGCCTCCTGGCCGCCCGCTCCCCCTCCCCGGTCGTGGAACTGAACCGCGCGGTGGCCGTCTCCATGGCCGAGGGACCGTCCCAGGCCCTGCCGATCGTCGACGCCCTGACCGACGACCCCGCCCTGCGCGACTACCACCTGCTCCCCAGCGTCCGGGCCGACCTCCTCTCCCGCCTGGGCCGTACGGCGGAGGCCCGGGCCGAGTTCGAACGGGCGGCGTCGCTGACGCGGAACGAACGGGAACGGGAGTTGCTGCTGCGGCGCGCGGCGGAGCAGTCCTGACGGGCCGTCGGCCGCTGTCGGCTAAGCGGGGTGCCCGATGAGCATCGCCGGAGCCCCCGCCACCCGGGTCAGGAACACCGTGGCCGCGTGCGGGCCCTGCGGCTTGACCTTCTTGCGGAGTTCCTCCGGTTCGACCGCCGAGCCCCGCTTCTTGACGGTGAGGGTGCCGACCCGGCGTTCCCTCAGCAGCGCCTTCAGCTTCTTGACGTTGAAGGGGAGATGGTCGGTGATCTCGTAGGCGGTGGCGTAGGGGGTCGGGTGCAGGGTGTCGGCCGTGACGTACGCGATGGTCGCGTCGAGCAGGCCGCCGTCGACCCGGTCGGCCACCTCGGAGACCAGGTGGGCCCGGATGACGGCGCCGTCGGGCTCGTACAGGTAGCGGCCGGGCGGGCGGACCTCCGGGTCGGGCAGGCCGCGCGAGAGCAGGGTGCGGGTGCCCGGCAGCAGGGTGGCCCGTACCGCCCCCGGCTCGGTGCCGAACCACAGCACCGCCTCCTTCACGTCCCCGCCGTCGGAGATCCACTCGGCCTCGGCGTCCTCGGGCACCGCCTCGTGCGGGATGCCGGGGGCGATCTTCAGCGCGGCGGCGCGAGGGGCCCGGCGGGCGGCCGACACCGCCCAGGACAGGGGCGGTGAGTAGGCCTCGGGGTCGAAGATCCGGCCCCGGCCGCCGCGTCGGGCCGGGTCGACGAAGACGGCGTCGTAACCGGCCGTGTCCACCTCCGTGACATCGGCCTCCCGCACCTCGATCTGGCCGGCGAGGTCCAGCGCGTCGGCGTTCGCCCGCGCCGCCGCGGCCGTCATCGGGTCCCGGTCCACGGCCAGCACCCGGATCCCGGCGCGGGCCAGCGCGATCGCGTCCCCGCCGATGCCGGAGCACAGGTCGGCGACGGAGGTGATCCCCAGGTCCTTCATCCGCCGGGCGCGATACGCCGCCACACTCGCCCGGGTCGACTGCTCCACCCCGTTCGGCGTGAAGAACATCCGCCCCGCGTCCTTTGCCCCGAACTTCACCGCCGCCCGCTGCCGCAGCCGCGCCTGGCCCAGCGCCGCCGACACCAGCTCGGCGGGATGCTCCCGGCGCAGCCGCGTGGCCACGGCCAGCTCCCGCGCCGGGTCGGTGTCCCGCACCTCGTCGAGGAGGGCGCGGCCTTCGGGGGTGAGGAGGAGGGCGAGATCGTTCACCGGATCATTGTGGGCCAGTCGGTGGACGGTATGCCGTCGGCCGCGGTGTCGGGGAGGGTTCGCACCGGCCGGCTGCGAGGATCCGGCATCATGCGAGCAGTCGTACAAAATGACAAAAGACGGGCAACTGGCGGCGCACGCATCGCCCTCGTCGTGCTCGCCCTCGCCGCCATCGCCTCGGGCTGCGCGCAGGCGGACGGCGGCCGGGTCACCCCGGCCGGCGGCCAGCAGCCCCTCGACGCGCCCCCGGCCCGCGCGCTCGACTCCTACGCCACCAAGCTGCGCGCCGCGCACGCCGCCCGCATCGCCGCGGCGCACCGCTGGGGGCTGAGGAGGGTCCCGCTGACCGCCCCGCCGGCCCCCGGGAAGAAGCCCAGGATCAGGACCCGCAAGGGCTTCGAGGTGGAAGGCCACCGGGAGCTGGGCCTCCCGCCCGTCTTCACCACCATCCCCACCCGGGACAAGGTCGTCTTCCTCACCATCGACGACGGCGCCGAGAAGGACCCGGCGTTCCTGCGGATGATGAGCGACCTGGACGTCCCGTACACCGCCTTCCTGAGCGGCTACCTGGTGAAGGACGACGACCGTTACTTCCGGCAGATGCAGGCCAGGGGCGTGGTCCTGAACAACCACACCCTCTGGCACCGCTACCTGCCGGGTCTGTCGTACCGCGCGCAGAGGCGCGAGATCTGCGGCATGCAGCGCTTCATCGAGAGGCGCTACGGCACCCGCCCCACCCTCTTCCGCCCGCCCTTCGGCAGCTACGACAGGGCGACCCTGCGCGCCGCCAAGGTCTGCGGCATCGCGTACGCCCCCCTCTGGAACGCGGAGGTCTTCGTCGACCACTGGGAGTACCGCGAGTCGGACCGGAGGCTGCGCCCGGGCGACATCGTCCTCACCCACTTCCGGGGCCGCGAGCAGTGGAAGGGCGCCATGCCCGACATGATCCGCCGCTTCCTGAACAAGGTCACGACCGAGGGATACGCGGTGGGGCGGCTGGAGGACTACCTGTGAGGCGGCTGCCGACCGTCGCCGCGCTCTGTGCGGGCATGCTCCTGCTGGCCGGTTGCGCCGGGGCGGCGGGGGAGCGGGCGGGAGCGGACGGCCGGGGCCAGGACCCGACCCACGCGGCCGGCTCCCTCGCGCGTCCGGCGCGACTGCCGCCCGTCGTGGACCGGGTCCGCACCCGCGACCCGGTCGTCTTCCTGACCTACGACGACGGCGCCGAACGCGACCCCCGCTTCGCCGGCCTCGTCAGCGAACGGCGGCTCCCGGTCAGCCTGTTCCTCACGGACAGCGTCGCCGGACCCGGATACGGCCGGCTCGCCCGGCTGCGCGCGGTCGGTGTGTCCCTCCAGAACCACACCCTCGACCATCCGGCCCTGCGCGGCCTGCCCTACGTCGGCCAGCGCGCCGAGATCTGCGGCCAGCAGCACAAACTCCGCACCCGCTTCGGCATCCGCCCCCACCTCTTCCGCCCGCCCCACGGCACGTACGACACGACGACCCTGCGCGCGGCCGCCGACTGCGGCATCACGGCGGTCGTCCTCTGGCGGGCGTCCCTGTCCGCCGACGGCGAACTGACCTATAGCCACGGCGAGCCGCGCCTTGGCCCCGGCGACATCGTCTCCGTGCCGTCGGCCGAGACGGAGTCCCTGACACCGACGGAACGGACCGTGCGGCTGCTGAGGGAGATCGAGAGGCGGGGGCTGCGGGTGGGGCGGCTGGAGGACTACCTCTGACCCGGACCGACCGCCGACGCGCCGCGGCCAATTAGCAGTCCGCTTGACCGAGTGCTAATCGCGGTCATAGTCTCGGCTCTGGCACTCCCCCCTGGAGAGTGCCAACACAGCGACGGGCAGGTCCGGCACCCGCGACGACGGATCGACCTGGTCGCCACCTCAGACAGTTAACCCCGTGAGATCTCCGAAGGGGGAGGTCGGATCGTGACGACCACCAGCTCCAAGGTTGCCATCAAGCCGCTCGAGGACCGCATTGTGGTCCAGCCGCTCGACGCCGAGCAGACCACCGCCTCTGGCCTGGTCATCCCGGACACCGCCAAGGAGAAGCCCCAGGAGGGCGTCGTCCTGGCCGTGGGCCCGGGCCGCTTCGAGGACGGTAACCGTCTTCCGCTCGACGTCTCCGTCGGCGATGTCGTGCTCTACAGCAAGTACGGCGGCACCGAGGTGAAGTACAACGGCGAGGAGTACCTCGTCCTCTCGGCTCGCGACGTGCTCGCGATCGTCGAGAAGTAATTCACCCCGCATTACCAGCATTGCAGTGAACTGCGCCCCTGGCCCCCGCGACCTTATGAAGCCGGGCGTCGGGGGCGCGGTTCGTTTCACCCACATTTTCCGAGAGGGCTGAACCGCTCCCATGGCGAAGATCCTGAAGTTCGACGAGGACGCCCGTCGCGCCCTCGAGCGCGGCGTCAACAAGCTTGCCGACACGGTCAAGGTGACGATCGGCCCCAAGGGCCGCAACGTCGTCATCGACAAGAAGTTCGGTGCCCCCACCATCACCAACGACGGCGTGACCATCGCCCGTGAGGTAGAGGTCGAGGACCCGTACGAGAACCTCGGTGCCCAGCTGGTCAAGGAGGTGGCGACCAAGACCAACGACATCGCGGGTGACGGTACGACCACCGCGACCGTGCTCGCCCAGGCGCTCGTGCGCGAGGGCCTGAAGAACGTCGCCGCCGGTGCCTCCCCGGCCGCCCTGAAGAAGGGCATCGACGCCGCGGTCAAGGCTGTGTCCGAGGAGCTCCTCGCGACCGCCCGCCCGATCGACGAGAAGTCCGACATCGCCGCCGTCGCCGGTCTGTCCGCCCAGGACCAGCAGGTCGGCGAGCTCATCGCCGAGGCGATGGACAAGGTCGGCAAGGACGGTGTCATCACCGTCGAGGAGTCCAACACCTTCGGTCTGGAGCTGGACTTCACCGAGGGCATGGCCTTCGACAAGGGCTACCTGTCGCCGTACTTCGTGACGGACCAGGAGCGCATGGAAGCGGTCCTGGACGACCCGTACGTCCTGATCACGCAGGGCAAGATCTCCGCCATCGCGGACCTGCTGCCGCTGCTGGAGAAGGTCATCCAGGCCAACGCCTCCAAGCCGCTGCTGATCATCGCCGAGGACGTCGACGGCGAGGCGCTGTCCACCCTCGTCGTGAACAAGATCCGCGGCACCTTCAACGCCGTCGCGGTGAAGGCCCCCGGCTTCGGCGACCGCCGCAAGGCGATGCTGCAGGACCTCGCGGTCCTCACCGGCGCCACGGTCGTCTCCGAGGAGGTCGGCCTCAAGCTCGACCAGGTCGGCCTGGACGTCCTCGGCTCCGCCCGCCGCATCACCGTCACGAAGGACGACACCACGGTCGTCGACGGCGCCGGCAACAAGGACGACGTGCAGGGTCGCGTCGCCCAGATCAAGGCCGAGATCGAGTCCACCGACTCCGACTGGGACCGCGAGAAGCTCCAGGAGCGCCTCGCGAAGCTGGCCGGCGGCGTGTGCGTCATCCGCGTCGGTGCCGCCACCGAGGTCGAGCTCAAGGAGCGCAAGCACCGTCTGGAGGACGCCATCTCCGCGACCCGCGCCGCGGTCGAGGAGGGCATCGTCTCCGGTGGCGGCTCCGCGCTCGTCCACGCCGTCAAGGTCCTCGAGGGCAACCTCGGCAAGACCGGCGACGAGGCCACCGGTGTCGCGGTCGTCCGCAAGGCCGCCGTCGAGCCGCTGCGCTGGATCGCCGAGAACGCCGGCCTGGAGGGCTACGTCATCACCTCCAAGGTCGCCGAGCTGGACAAGGGCCAGGGCTTCAACGCCGCCACCGGCGAGTACGGCGACCTGGTCAAGGCCGGCGTCATCGACCCGGTCAAGGTCACCCGCTCCGCCCTGGAGAACGCCGCCTCCATCGCCTCCCTCCTCCTCACGACCGAGACCCTGGTCGTCGAGAAGAAGGAAGAGGAGGAGCCGGCCGCCGGGGGCCACGGCCACGGCCACGCCCACTGAGGCACCGACCTCGTAGCAGAAGCCCCCGTTCCGCCCAGGCGGACGGGGGC
>NZ_JBHUQX010000418.1:0-8119 GCF_042674225.1 Streptomyces sp. NPDC056948 | reverse complement strand
GAACACGCGGCCTGACCAGCAACAACGCGGTAGCGGCAACCGGCCCCGGTTGCCGCTACCGCCCCGCTACCCATCCGCTACCGCTACCCCTTCCCGCTACCGGCAACAGGTCCCTGACCTGCGAGGTAGCGGCGGTAGCGGAAGTAGCGGACTTCCCAGAGGGGGGGCGGGAGCACCCCCGCCCGGATATCGGAGGTTCGACGTGCGCACCGCCGTGCCAGAAACACCCGAAGCCTTCACCGTGCCGGAGGTCATGACCGCACTGCGCCTGAGCCGCAGCAAGGTCTATGACCTCATCCGCTCGCGTCAGTTGGCGAGCTTCACCATCGGCCGCGCCCGCCGCGTTTCCCCTGACAGCGTGCGCGCCTTCATGCAGGAACGAATCGAGGAGAACGCAGCCTGATGGCCTCCCGTAAGAGGAACCCGAACGGCGCTGGGAGCATCTGGCAGCGTAAGGACGGTCGTTACGAAGCCCGCGTGTACGTTCCGCAGCCGGACGGCACCCGCAAGCGCAAGACGGTCTACGGCGCTACGTGGGAGGAGTGTGACATCAAGCGTCAGGATCTGGTGCGACGGGACCGTCAAGGCATCCCGACCCCCACCCGCTCCGCGAAACTCTCCGAGTGGCTGCCGTATTGGCTCGCGCACTACGTCCAGCCGCGACGAAAGCTCAGCACCTACGACAAGTACGAGACGCACGCCCGGCTCTACCTGGTGCCCCTACTCGGAACCAAGCGGCTGGAGTCGCTGAGTGTTGCCGACGTGCGCCGCTTCATCACGCGCATGCAGACCACTCACACGGCTGCCACTGCCAAGGAGGCACACCGCGTTCTTCGTACGGCGCTCACGGCGGCCGTACGGGAGGAACTGATCACCCGGAACGTCGCTTCGCTGGTGGAGCCACCGCGAGTCAAACAGCGGGAGATTCGGCCCTGGTCCCTGGAAGAGGCATTGACCTTCCTGGAAGCGGCGCGGAAGGACCCGCTGTACGCCGCATTCGTCCTGGCCATTGCCATGGGCCTGCGACGCGGTGAGCTTGTGGGTCTGCGTTGGTCCGATGTGGACCTGGACAACCGGGTACTTCACGTCCGCCACCAAACGCAGCGTCGCAGGGGCGAGCTGTACGACGACGACCCCAAGAGCCGCCGCAGCCGCGTGGTGCCGATGCCTGCGCTGTGCCTCGCTCCGCTCCGCTGGCATCGGCTGCGCCAGCGTGAGGCGTTCGACCGCACGGGCGTTGCCTGGTCGGAGCGTGGCTACGTCTTCGCCACGAGGAACGGGCGGCCGGTGGAGCCCCGGAACGTCTACCGATCCTTCACCAGGGTCGCCGGTGACGCCGGGCTGCGAGTGGTCAGGCTGCACGATGCTCGGCACGGCACTGCCACGCTGCTGACGGCGGCCGGCGTCGCGCCCCGGGTCATCATGGAGATCCTGGGGCACAGCCAGATCAGCATCACGATGGACGTCTACACGCACGTCGTGCAGGACACCCAGCGCGAGGCGATCAGCCACATGGACCGGCTGCTGAAGCGACGGCGGCCGGCTGCCTGAAGGGCGACTGCCGTCAAATGGTGCCGTCAAAGGGCCCCGGACCGTGATCGGTCCGGGGCCTTTCGGCTGGTGCCCCCGGCAGGATTCGAACCTGCGACACCCGCTTTAGGAGAGCGGTGCTCTATCCCCTGAGCTACGAAGGCAGTGGCAGCGGACGCAAGCAGCGGCGTGCCTGTGGTCTGGGTGGACCACTGGCGTCAGCGTACCGGATACGGGTCGGGTGGGTGTGGGGGTCAGGTCAGGGGGACGTGGGTGAAGCGGGCGGCGGTGTGGAGGTCCGATTCGATGCGGGTGGCTGTTGTCGTGAGTTCGGGGAGGAGGTCCGTCACGCACTCCCGGAGGCTGTGGCGGCTCGCGTGCATCGCGGTGTTCAGGGCGGCCACCACCCTTCCGGACCGGTCGCGGATCGGGACCGCGATGGACCGGAGGCCCTCTTCCAGTTCCTCGTCCACCAGCGCGTAGCCCTGGGAGCGGATCGAGGTCAGGGTGTGGGTGAGTTGCTCCTTGTCCGTGATCGTGTGGGGGGTGAGGGGGCGTAGGTCGTGGGGGAGGGCGGATCGGCCGATGGCCCTGTCCGACAGGAGGACTCGGCCCAGAGCCGTCGCGTAGGCCGGCAGGCGGGTGCCCAGGGTGATGTTCACGCTCATCACCCGGCCCGTCGCCACCCTCGCCGTGTACTGGATCTCCTCGCCCGAGTCCGAGAGCACCGCCAAGGACGTCGACTCGTGGATGCGGGACGTCAGGTCGGAGAGGTGCGGGTGGGCGATGTCGGGGAGGGCCGTGCGGGAGAGGGGTGGGAAGCCCAGGGAGAGGACCCGGGGGGTCAGGGCGAAGGTGCGGTCACCTGTCGGCGTCACCAGGTCCAGGTGTTCGTAGGTGATCAGTGCTCGGCGGGCCGTCGCACGGGCCAGGCCCGTGGCCTGGGCCACCTCCGTGAGCGTCAGCTCCGGCCTGCCCTCGCCGAAGGCCGTGAGGACCGTCAGGCCCCGGGCCAGGGATTCGATGAAGTCGCGGCCGAGTCGCTGTTTCGACGCGCCGGTCCAGAGCGCCAGGTTCGACGGTGGTGTGCTGGGGGGCGGGGGCGGGGTGTTGTGCAGTTCGCGTTCCATCTGCAGCACCGCCGCCTGCAGTCGCGGCAGCAGGGTGGTGCGCAGGCTGTGTGCCGTGTGGCGGCTCGTGTGGCTGACCACGCTGGCCACGCATGCCGGCGGACGGTGGTCGCCGACCGTGTGAGGGGAGCGGACCGGTACCGAGACCGCCACCAGGCCCGGTTCGATCAGCTGGTCGTCCAAGGCCCAGCCGTTCGCGGCCGCCTCCTGCGTGCGGCTCACGAACAGGTCGTCGTCTCTCGCGTCCGCTCCGTACTTGCGTGGGGGTACGGCCGTGAAGGAGAGGTCCCTCGGGTCCGCCGCCCGGCGTTCGCGCCAGCGTTGCCAGTCGGTGGCCGTCCACTCCGTCGCGAACAGGGGGCCGGGGGCGGTGCGTTCGGCGGGGAGCAGGTCGCCGATGCGGAAGCTCAGGGACATCGCGCGGCGGCGGGTGGCCTGGTGGATGAAGCGGATGCCGTCGCGGTCGGCGACCGCCAGGGAGACCGACTCGTCCAGTTCGTCGGCCAGGGCGTCCGCCCGGGAAGCGAGCAGGGCGGGGAGACGCAGGGCGGCGAGGTAGGCGTTGCCCAGTTCCATCAGACGGGGGGAGAGGTGTACGTCCCGGCCGTCCACGCGGACGTAGCCCATGCGGGCGAGCGTGGCCGTGATGCGGTCGACTGTGGAGCGGGCGAGGCGGGTGGCCCGTTCCAGGCCGCTCAGGCTCAGTGTGCCGTCCGCCTCGGTCAGCTCCCGCAGCACCGCGATGCCGCGTATCAGCGGCGTGACCGCCTCGTCCGGTGTGGTCGAGCCCCGAGCTGGTGTGACCGTGCCGGCCACCTCTGCCGCAGCCTTCTCGGCCGGCGTCCCGCCGTCATTCACCGGCGCCCCGCTCTCGTCGGCCGAGGGGGCGGACCCCTCGGGGTCGTCGTTCATGGGCTTCGCTGGCATCGGCTCTCCGGTACGGCGGTCGCGGCAGGCCTACGGTAATCCGGAGCCCGGGGCGGGTTCCCCCTGGCGTCGCTACCCCCTCGTCACCCGCACTCGATACCCGCCCTCACCTCCACCCCCACCCTCCAGATCCACCCCCGCCACCTCGATCTCCACCCCCTTGCGCGCATCCCGGAACGTCTCCCCGGGCGTGTACGGCGCGTCCGACAGTTCCGCGTGGACGTTCGGTGCGCGGGTGCAGCCGCCGCTGTCGCGGCGGGAGTCGTAGACCGTGACCGGGCCCATGCCCGTGTCCACCTTCGCGTCGACCTTGTAGATCAGGACGCCCGGGCGGCACACCGTCTCGTCGTTGCCCGCGCGGGTGCGCAGTTCCACGGCGTAGCCGGTTCCGCTGTCCAGGGGGAGGACGACCAGCTTGGAGCCGCCTGCGTGGGCCAGCGGGGTCAGGGTGTACTCCGTGGTGCCGGGGGTCGCCACGCAGTGGACCTGCGCCGCGTCGAGCCAGCCCAGCTTCCACTTGTGCCAGCCGAGGAAGTCGTTGTTGGCGCCCCAGTCCTCGCTCATGATGTCCCAGTGGCCGACCGCGCCCCCGCCCTCGGCGGTGTACAGGTCGGGCAGGCCGAAGACATGGCCGTTCTCGTGGGGGAGTACGCGGTAGCCGTTGCGGTCGTAGGAGCCGGAACCGTCGTCCTGGCGGGAGTAGACGAACGAGGCGTTGGCCACGGGGGTGCCGTCGGCTGTCGGGGCCTCGGGGTTGCCGGCGAAGGTGACGGACAGGACGGTGTCCAGGGCGGACGGGCCGGCGTTCGGGGTGACCAGCACGTTCACGAGGTCGTACGCGCGGAAGTCCACCTTGGGGTCGGCCGCGGCCACGAGATCCTGGACCAGCGCGCGGTAGCCGGGGTCGAAGGGGGCGCCGCGCTCTATGCCGTACTCGCGGAAGGACTTCGGCATCCGCAGCCACCCCGGGATCGGGGTCTCGGGGCGGTAGTCGAGGCGGCCGTAGGAACTGGTGCGGAACCACTCGCGGGTCTGCGGGAAGAACTCCCGGAAGCGGTCCAGGGCGTCGCCGTCGCCGGGGGCGTCGGAGAAGTCGATCATCAGGGTGAGGGCGCGGACGGTGCCGGTGGAGCGGGAGTAGCCGTCGGAGGTGGGGATGCCCTCGGACATCTGGACCTCTCGGGCGCCGCGGATCAGGCACGGGCCGTGTGAGGAGGTGCGGGCCAGGGAGATCGGTCCGGCTCCGGCCGTCGTGGCGCCGGGGGCGAGGTGGCCCGTCCCGGCCGAGGTACTGACCGAGAAGGTCAGGGCGGTCACACAGGCGAGGGCGGCCAGACGGCGCCGGGGTATCCGACGGCGGGGCGGCGGCGTACGGCCTGAGCCAGCCTGCTGCGTACGGCCTGAACCGGGCGGCTGGGCGCGGCCTGAGTCGGCCGACACCGTTCGGCCTGAGCCAGGCGGCTGGGCGCGGCCTGGGTTGGCCGACCCCGTTCGGCCTGAGCCAGGCGGCTGGGCGCGGCTTGGGTTGGCCGACCCCGTTCGGCCCGAGTCGGCCCACTCCCTATGCCCCGCGCTGGCCGACTCCCTACGTCCCGAGCCGGCCGACTCCCTACGGCCCGATCCGTCCGACCCCGTTCCGCCCGAGCCGTCCGACTCCACACGCCCCGCCCCAGCCGACCGCGCAACCCCGGAGCCCGGATGCCGCGTACGGCCCGGGCCGCGCGACCCCGCCGCGCCCGGCCGGGGTCGCTGAGGCTGCGGCTGCATGCAGGGGACCTCCCGCGCCACGGCAGCCGCCGGTCTCCGGCTGCACCCTTTCGCTCACCCTGCGTTGCGGCGGATGGGGGCGCGCGTCGGAAGAGGCCGATCGTGGGTTTCCCGTCAGTAGCGCTCCGCCAGAGCCCGGCCGCCCTTGTGAGCCAGGTCACAAAGAAAAAATCCCGGCTACGGGAAATACCGGGGACCCAGTCCCCGTTTAGCCATGTGTCAGAGCGAAACGGGGACCCGCTCCCCGGATCGCGAACACCGCACACCTCACCTATCCAGGAGTACGCCGTGCAGACCGCCACCCCCGAACAGCGCAAGGTGCCCCGGCCTCGCGCCGACGCCCTGCGCAACCGGGAGCGGATCGTCACCGCCGCCCGGGAGATGTTCGTCGAGCACGGCCCCGAGGTGCCGCTCGACGAGATCGCCCGCCGGGCCGGCGTGGGCAACGCCACGGTGTACCGCAACTTCCCGGACCGCGACGCGCTGGTCCGCGAGGTCGTCTGCTCCGTCATGGACCGTACGGCCGCCGCGGCCGAGCTCGCGCTCGCTGAGACCGGCGACGCGTTCGAGGCGCTGGAGCGCTTCGTGCACGCCGCCGCCGACGAGCGGATCAGCGCGCTGTGCCCGATGGTCTCCAGCACGTTCGACAAGCACCACCCGGATCTGGAAGCCGCGCGCGAACGGGTCGAGAGCCAGGTCGCCGAGGTCATGGACCGTGCCAGCGCTGCCGGGCAGCTCCGCTCCGACGTGGGCGTCGGAGACGTCATGATCGCCGTGGCCCAGCTCAGCCGGCCCCCGGCCGGGACGGACTGCTTCCGTGCCGACCCCTTCGTCCACCGCCATCTTCAGCTGTTCCTGGACGGGCTGCGGGCTCCCGCTCGCTCCGTTCTGCCGGGCACGGCCGTGACCCTGGAGGATCTGCGCCAGCCCTGACCGATTAGTTCAGCGCGTCCCATCCGTCTGAAGCCAAGACACCGCCTCTGAAGCCAAGACACCGCCTCTGAAGCCGAGACGCCGTCCGAAGCCAAGACGACAGTCCCTGCGGCCGTCCCCGTGGACGATCCGCTGTCTCTCGACATCTCTTTCCGTCACGAAGTCCCGAAGTGGGTACCCCCATGTCTGAAACAGCCTCAAAGGCACTCGGCAATCCGGCCGGCTCGCCGGACGCCGGCCGCTGGAAAGCGCTCGTCTTCATCGCGCTCGCCCAGCTGATGGTCGTCCTGGACGCCACCATCGTGAACATCGCCCTGCCCTCCGCCCAGCAGGACCTGGGCATCTCCGACGGCAACCGGCAGTGGGTCGTCACGGCCTACGCCCTCGCCTTCGGCGGTCTGCTCCTGTTCGGCGGCCGGATAGCCGACCTGTGGGGCCGCAAGAGGGCGTTCGTCCTCGGGCTCGGCGGCTTCGCCGCGGCCTCCGCGCTCGGCGGCGCGGCCACCAACGAGGCGATGATGTTCGGCGCCCGCGCCCTCCAGGGCGTCTTCGGCGCGCTGCTCGCGCCCGCCGCGCTCTCCCTGCTCGCCGTGATGTTCACCGATGCCAAGGAGCGCGCCAAGGCGTTCGGCATCTACGGCGCGATCGCCGGTGGCGGCGGTGCCGTCGGCCTGATCCTGGGCGGCTTCCTCACCGAGTACCTGGACTGGCGCTGGACGTTCTTCGTGAACATCCCGTTCGCCATCGTCGCCGCGGCCGGTGCGTACTTCGTCATCCGTGAGCCGGAGGGCGGCCGCAACCGTTCGTCGCTCGACATCCCCGGCGTGATCCTGTCCACCCTCGGCCTGGTCGCCCTGGTCTACGGCTTCACCCGCGCCGAGTCCGACGGCTGGAGCGACTCCGTGACCGTCGGCATGTTCGTCGCCTCCGCGGTCCTGCTCCTGGCCTTCGTGCTCGTCGAGTCCAAGGTCAAGGCCCCGCTGCTGCCGCTGCGCGTGGTCACCGAGCGCAACCGCGGCGGTGTCTACCTCTCCCTCGGTCTCGCGATCATCGCGATGTTCGGCCTGTTCCTCTTCCTGACCTACTACCTGCAGATCGTGAAGGGGTACTCGCCGGTCAAGACCGGGTTCGCCTTCCTGCCGATGATCGCGGGCATGATCACGGGCTCGACCCAGATCGGCACCCGTCTGATGACCCGGGTCGCGCCGCGCCTGCTGATGGGCCCCGGCTTCCTGGTCGCCGCACTCGGCATGCTGCTGCTGACCCAGCTCGAGATCGGCTCCTCGTACGCGGCCCTGCTGCTGCCGGCGATGCTGCTGCTCGGCCTCGGCATGGGTACGGCGTTCATGCCGGCCATGTCCCTGGCCACCCAGGGCGTCGAGCCCCGGGACTCCGGTGTCGCCTCCGCGATGGTCAACACCTCGCAGCAGGTGGGCGGCGCCATCGGTACCGCCCTGCTGAACACCATCGCCGCCTCGGCGACGACGTCGTACATCGCCGACCACATCGTGGGGGCGACCAGCCGGTCCCAGCAGCAGCTGGTCCAGCTGGAGGGCATGGTCGAGGGCTACACGAGCGCCATCTGGTTCGCCGTCGGCATCCTCGTCGTGGCCGCCGCGATCGCCCTGACCTTCGTCAACGCCGGCCGGCCCGACAGCTCCACCGTGACCGGCTCGGACTCCGGCGTGGACGACGAGGTGCAGATCCCGGTCGTCGCCCACTGACGACGGGGGCCCCTGAAAAAACCCCTTCGGGCCACCCGTAGGCACGAGGAAGGGGACGCCTCGTACCTATGGATTCCAGGACCTGCCCCGGCTCAGCGGAGCCAGGGC
>NZ_JBHUQX010000417.1:0-8178 GCF_042674225.1 Streptomyces sp. NPDC056948 | reverse complement strand
CCCACGGTCCGTACGGACGTGGCTACCGTCAGGCGGCAGCCCCGCCGCGGCCGCCCACGAGGCGCGGCAGGAGGCGGAAGCCGACACCGCCGGCGATCATCGTGGCGGCGCCGATCACCAGGAAGGTGGTCTGCGCGGCACCCGTCTCGGCGAGCTCCGCGCCGTTGCCCTGGGCCTGGGCCTGGCCCTGCGGGGCCGCCGGGGTGGAGTCCGAGCCGGTGTCCGTGATGGAGGAGGAGCCCTCCTCCTGCGGGGAGGTGCCGCCGTCGGGGTCGGTGTTGTTGCCGCCGCCGTTGTTGCCACCGTTGCCGTTGCCGCCGCCGTTGCCGTTCCCGTTACCCGGGTCGGTCGGCGCGTCGGTCGGGTCCTCGGTCGGCTCGGTGGGCTCGTCCGTGGGCTCCGTCGGCTCGTCCGTGGGCTCCTCGGTCGACGGCGGGTCGGTCGGGAGGTCCGTGGGCGGGTCGGTGGGGATGTCGGTGGGGACATCCGTCGGCGTCGGGATCGGAGTGGGCGACTCGTCGGCGCAGAGGATGCCGAGCAGGCAGTCCTCGGTCTCCGCGGCGGATGCGGCACCGGCGGCGGTCAGCGAGGCACCGGCCGCGATCACGGCGCCGGCCGCTATCCGTGCGACACGGATCCGCGTCTTCTTCGTCATGTGGTTGCTACCCCCAGTAGCTCGTCAGTGAGGCAAGGCTCGGGGCTGCGATCGACAGGGCGGCTGCGGTGAAAAAAGCCCCCCGGTTCACATGCGCCCCAGAGACACGCATGCCGCGCTTTACCCTTCCCATTTTTCAAGAACACGTCAAGGGCGTTTGCGGGCGCCATGTCCAACTCTGAGGGCTATGCGGAGAGTCGAACTCTGTGAGTGTGATGTAAAACCCAGACATCCGGGCACAGAAAAGGCAACTGCCGCACTCGCGTCGGCAGTTGCCTTGTCGACAAACTTACTTCTCCTGCTGCTTGCGCCAGCGAATTCCGGCCTCGAGGAACCCGTCGATCTCGCCGTTGAACACGGCCTCGGGGTTGCCGACCTCGCACTCGGTGCGCAGGTCCTTGACCATCTGGTACGGGTGCAGCACGTACGAACGCATCTGGTTGCCCCAGGAGTTGCCGCCGTCGCCCTTGAGGGCGTCCATCTTGGCCTGCTCCTCCTGGCGGCGCCGATCGAGGAGCTTGGCCTGGAGGACGTTCATCGCGCTCGCCTTGTTCTGGATCTGCGACCGCTCGTTCTGGCAGGAGACGACGATGCCGGTGGGGAGGTGGGTGAGGCGCACCGCGGAGTCGGTGGTGTTGACGCCCTGGCCGCCGGGGCCGGACGAGCGGTACACGTCGATCCGCAGTTCGGACTCGTCGATCTCGATGTGGTCGGTCTGCTCGACCACGGGCAGGATCTCGACGCCCGCGAAGGAGGTCTGGCGACGCCCCTGGTTGTCGAAGGGCGAGATGCGCACGAGCCGGTGCGTGCCCTGCTCGACGGAGAGCGTGCCGTACGCGTAGGGCGCCTGGACGGCGAAGGTGGTCGACTTGATGCCGGCCTCCTCCGCGTACGACGTCTCGTAGATCTCGGTCTTGTAGCCGCGCTGCTCGGCCCACCGCAGGTACATGCGCTGGAGCTTCTCGGCGAAGTCGGCGGCGTCGACGCCGCCGGCCTCGGCGCGGATGTTCACCAGGGCCTCACGGGAGTCGTACTCGCCGGAGAGGAGGGTGCGGACCTCCATCTCGTCCAGCGCCTTCTTCACGGCGGCGAGCTCGGACTCGGCCTCGGCGCGGGTGTCCGGGTCGTCCTCCTCCTCGGCCATCTCGAAGAGGACGCCCAGGTCGTCGAGGCGACCGCGCAGGGCCTCGGCCTTGCGCACCTCGGCCTGGAGGTGGGACAGCTTGCTGGTGATCTTCTGCGCCTCATCGGGGTTGTCCCAGAGGGACGGCGCGGCCGCCTGCTCCTCGAGCACGGCGATGTCTGCCCTCAGCTTGTCGAGGTCCAGAACGGCCTCGATCGACTCCATGGTCGAGGAGAGGGACTTGAGCTCTTCGGATACATCGACGACGGCCACGCCTCCAGCGTAACGGCTCCGCCCGGCGGCCATCGCCGGGCGGGCGGGGCCGACAGTCCGGGGAGACCGCGGACGGGCCGCCCCCGCGCTCCGGGCCGGGTCAGGGCGACTGCGGGGCCGAGTTCCTCGTGTCCTGGGGAGGGGTGCTCGCGTCGTCGTCCGAGGTGGACAGCCACGCCCCGACGCCGATCGCGGCGACCAGGACGATGGCGGCCGCTCCCAGCGCCACGCGGCGCCGCCGGGCCGCGGCGCGGTTGCGGGCCGAGCCCGGCCGTGGAGTGCCCGACGTGCGCGGGGCACGAGCCGTGCCGTGGGCGCCGCCGGCCAGTTCGTCGGGGGCGGGGACGCGCATCGAGGTGTGGGTGTCGCGGTTGGAGTCGGCCGGTTTCGCGCCGGGCACCAAGGGGACCGCGCCGCGCCGCCGGACCCGCTCCCCGGCCGGAGCCGGTCGGGCCGGCTGCTCCTCCCGCTCGGCCTCCTCCTCGGACTCCGGGTCCGGCTCGTCCACCTCCAGCGGCGGCATGCCCGCCAGCATCGGCAGCAGCTCCCGCAGCCGCGCCCCGAGCTCCGAGGCCCGCAGCCGCGAGGCCGGCGCCTTGGCCAGGCACTGCACGAGCAGTTGCCACAGCTCGTCGGGGATGCCGGGCAGCGGGACGACCGTCTCCGTGACGTGCCGGCGCAGGACCGCGCCCGGATGGCCGCCGCCGAACGGGGTGAAGCCCGCGAGCAGCTCGTACAGCACCGTGGCGAGCGCGTAGATGTCGACGGACGCGCGCGGGGGCAGGCCCTCGACGATCTCCGGGGCGAGGTAGTCCGGCGTGCCGATGATCTTCGTGGCCTTGGTGCGGCGCGGGGTGTCGATGAGCTTGGCCACGCCGAAGTCGGTCAGCAGCGCGCGGTGGGAGCCGCCGGGGCCGAGCGGGCCCTGCATGTCCAGGAGCACGTTCTCGGGCTTCACGTCCCGGTGCACGACGCCCGCGGCGTGCGCGGCCGCCAGCCCGTCGGCGATGTCGGCCGCGATCGCCACGGCCGCCTCGGGCGGCAGCCGGCGTTCCCGCTCCAGCCGGGTCCGCAGGTCCGTACCGCGGACGAGGTCCATGACCAGCGCCAGGTCGTTGCCGTCCACCACCAGGTCGCGCACGGACACGACGTGCGGGTGCTCCAGGCCGAGCAGCGCCGTCCGCTCCTGTACGAAGCGTCCGACGAGTTCCTGGTCGGACGCGAGGTCCTCGCGCAGCAGCTTGATGGCGACCGGGCCCTCGGGACCCTCGCCCAGCCACACCGTGCCGGCGCTGCCCCGCCCCAGGATCTGGTGGGCGGTGTACCGGCTGCCGATCTTCCGTGCCAAGGCTGCTCCTACCGACGCGTGTTGTCGCTAAAACTACGCGCAGGAGGAGCCAACCTTCACCGCCCGGGCGGAAATCACCCGCCAGGTGTCGACAAATCACCAACCCCGCATGCCGGTTCGGGTCAGTTCGTGCCCGAACTGCCGCCGAGCTTCTCGATCCAGCCGGTCACCGTGCTGAACCAGTCGGTGAGCTGGTCCCAGTAGCCCTTGCCGGTGCCGATCCACTCCTGGAGCGGGCTCAGTTCCCAGATCAGCCAGCCGGCGACGAACAGGATGACGATCGTGAAGAGGCAGCCCTTCAGACAGCCGAGCCCGGGGATGCGCATCGGGTTCGCGCCGCGCTGCCGCGGCTGCCGGGGCTCGCGCTGCGGCTGCTGGGGCTGCTGCGGCTGAGGAGGCGGCGGGGGCGGGGCGTAGCGCTGCGGCTGCTGGGCCTGATGCTGCGGGGCGTACTGCTGGGGCTGCTGCTGCGGATGGCCGTAGCCGGGTCCGGGCTGGGGCTGCCGGCCTCGCTGCGGAGGCTGCTGCGGCCGGGCGACCTGGCGCTGGGGGCGGCGGCGCAGCGGGTCCTGCCCCGGGTCGAGGTAGTTCTGGACCTGCGTCTGCTCGTTGCGGTCGCGGGCGGCCCGAAGCTGGTTCTGCCAGGGGTGCGGGTCCTCGGGCCCGCCGCCCTGGCCCTGCTGGCCGGGGTGGCCGGGCGATCCCGGCGGGACCGGCGGCATGACGGCGGTCGGGTCGGCCGCGCCCCGGTGGGGCAGGACCGAGGTGGGGTCGGCGGCGCCGGCCGGGCCGCCGGTGTGCGGCATGACGCTGGTCGCCGCGTTCGGGTCGTACGAACCCGCGCCCTGCGGGAGGACCTGGGTGGGGTCGGCCCCGCCGGACATGTCCGGGACGGGCGCGGGCGCCGGGTCGGGCGCCAGGAGCATGCCGACGCCCTCGGCGGCGGCGATCTGCGCGGAGTTCGCGTGCACGCCGATGCCCTCGGCGACGACGCGCAGGCCACGGGCGAGGTTCTCGGCGCTGGGCCGCTCGTCCGGGTTCTTGCGCAGACAGCGCTCGATGACCGTCCACAGCGGGTCCGGGACGGTGGAGGGGCGGCGCGGTTCGGCGCTCAGGTGCTGGTGCAGCACCTCGAGGGCGGAGCCGCCGGCGAACGGCGGACGGCCGGTGACCAGCTCGTACAGCAGGATGCCGGCGCCGTAGATGTCGACGGCGGAGGTCTGCGGACGGCCCTCGGCGCCCTCGGGCGCGACATAGGCGGGGGTGCCGACGAACTCCTGGGTGCGGGTCAGACCCGGGGAGTCGGCGAGGCGGGCGATGCCGAAGTCGGTCAGCAGCGGGTGCATCCGGCCGTCGTACTGCTGGAGCAGGACGTTCGCCGGCTTGAGGTCGCGGTGGACGACGCCGTCGGCGTGACTGGCGGCGAGCGCGTCGGCGATCTGGGCGGTGAGCAGGGCCGCGGCGACGGGGCTGAAGGGGCCGTTGTCGCGCAGGTAGTGGTGCAGGTCGGGGCCCTCGACGAGGTCCATGACCAGGGCCAGCAGATCGCCCTCGACCACCAGGTCACGGACCCGGACGATGTTCGGGTGGGTCAGCCTGAGCAGGACGGAGCGCTCCCGGAGGAACCGCATCACGACGTCCGCGTCGTTGGCCAGCTCCTCCTTGAGGACCTTGATGGCGACGGTCTCGCCGGGCTGCCCCGGCACGGCCGCCTCGGCGCCCGCGGTCTCGCGCTGGCGGGCTCGCCAGACGGTGCCCGTGGCGCCGCGTCCGAGCGGCTCCTCGAGCAGGTACTTGCTGCCTACCGGCCGCACGTCATGCGCTCCCTGCTGCTTGCCTTGCCTGCTGGCCTGTGTCCGACCCACTGTAGTGCCGCTGTGCCGGGGACCGGGGTGTCGGCTTTCTGTGGGTCTTACGTAGCCGCTCTCACATCCGTTCGAAGCAAAGACGCTCACCTCGGTCTTGTGGTTGCTGGTAACGAACGTGACTGATCTCAAGACGTCGCCTGTGGGTCATCTCTCAGGCACTTTTGCGGGCAGAGCCGACCAATCAAGATCACCTTTTCCCGAGCGAGGGGCGCGGTGTCAGTGGCAGGTGCGAGGATGCCTGCAGTATTGGCCGACGTGCTGGGGCGGGGTGGGGGACTCCGCGCCCGGGCAGAAGGGACCGCTGACGGCGATGCAGATCCGGCTGACCGTCGTAGACCCGCTGGGCCCGTCGGCGCCGGCGCAGGGCCGCGCTCCACGCAGCGACGTGCTGGTCACAGCGCCCGCCGGTACGGCGCTCGCGGCGGTGGCCTCGGCGCTCGCCCAGGTGGTCTCCGGCGGTGACGGCTCGGGCACCGTGGTGCTGTACGCCGGGGAGCAGCGGCTCGACGCCCAGCGCTGCACGCTCGGCGAGCCCCCGCTGACCGACGGCGCGGTGCTGTCCGTGGGCGCGCCGGGCGAGCCGGAGCCGCACCCCGAGCTGGACGACGCCCCGGCCCAGCTCCAGGTGGTCGCCGGCCCCGACGCCGGCGGTGTCCATCTGCTGCACGGCGGCGAGATCCGCATCGGCCGCTCCGCCGACGCCGACGTGCCCCTGGACGACCCGGACGTCTCCCGGCTGCACTGCGCGGTGACCGTGGGCGCCGACGGCCGCGTCGCGGTCGCCGACCTGGACTCCACGAACGGCACGACGCTGGACGGCCGGCCGGTGGGCAGCCGTGTGGTCCGGTTCGCGCCCGGGGCGCTGCTGCGGATCGGCGAGTCGGCCCTGCGGCTGGCTCCCGCCGGAGGACCGGGCGCCCGGGTCGGCACGACTCCGGACGGTGAGGGGCACGTGCGTGTGCCGGGTCCCGCCGGGGGCGACACAGCGCCCCCCACGCGCGCGGCGAACCCGACACCGGCCGGCCCTACGCGGCACGCCTACGGCTCGGCGGCCTGGGGCACGCCGGGCACTGCCGGGCAGGGCTCCGTCGACTCGGCCGTGGTGCCGGGGCAGGGCGGGGCACCCCGGGCCGAGAGCAGAGCCGCGGAGGGGCCGGGGTCCGCTGAGCGTGGGCGGTACCCGGGGCCCGCACAAGGCAGGTCCGGTGCCGTGCCGGGTGCGCGGGGGCGGCGTGTCTCCGGTGCCAGGGGCGACGCGGCTGCCGTCTCCCCTGAGGACTCCACGCGCGGGGCCTCGCCGGACGGCGCGATCCGGGCCCCCCGACAGCGCGGTGCCGCCGAGGGCTCGTCGTCGCCCATGGCCTCCCCGGAGGGCCCGCGCGGTGCGTCGCAGGCGGGGTTCGGTGCCGGGGACACCCATGTGGGGCGCTTCGGGGTGCGGGACCTGGGCGGGGCGCCGGCCGACCGCAGGGCCGACGGTGCCGGTCCGGGACGGGACGGTCGTTCCGGTGACGGCCTCGGCACCCCGGCAGGATCCCCGGACGGCTCCCCGGCCGAGCCTTCCGGACGCGGGCGCAAGGGCACTCCCCTCCGGGGGACCGACATACCGCAAGGGGCCCGCAGGCGTGGCGGGCTCGGGGCATGGGCCCGGCGGCTGGCCGGAGGGCGCGGCGAGCAGGAGCCGGACGCGCGCGCGACGTACGAGGACGAGCCGGCCGGCGCGACGGCGGAGCGCTCGGCCGTCGTGCCGACGGCGCCGGAGACCTGGCCGGATCCGGCCACACTGCTGCTGACGGCACTGGGTCCGGGGCCCCGGCTGTGGGAGCGCGGTCCGGGCCACCCGGAGGCGCTCGCGGTGCGCCTCGGCACGGCCGACCGGACGGTGCCGGACGGCTCGGGCCTGCTGCCCGCGGTGCCGGTGACCGCCGGGCTGCGCGAGGCCGGCGCTCTGGGTCTGGCCGGGCCGCGGGCGCGGCTCGGCGGGCTGGCCCGTGCCCTGCTGGCCCAGCTCACCGCGTTGCACTCCCCCGACATGCTGGAGATCGTCCTGATCGCCGCGGACCGCTCCCGCCCTCTGGAGGAGCGCACCGCCGAGTGGTCCTGGCTGGGCTGGCTGCCGCACGTCCGGCCCGGGCACGGCCAGGACTGCCGGCTGCTCCTCGCCCACGACCGGGAACAGGCCGCGGCCCGCACCGACGAGCTCCTCCGCCGTCTGGAGGACCAGCTTGCTGAGGCGGGGCCGGGGAGCGCGGAGCCGCTCACCAGCACCCCCCTGGCTTCCACCGGAGAGCCCTCCACCGGCCACCGGGCCCTGGACGACGCCCCTGGTACCGAGGCTTCCGTCCCCTTCCCCGGCCCGTTCACCGTGCTCGTCGTGGACGGCGACCCCGGCGGGGCCGATCTGCGCGAGGCCGTGGCACGGCTGGCGGCGGAGGGCCCCCGGGCCGGAATACACGTGGTGTGTCTGGCCGAGACGGCCGCCGCCTCCCCGGCCTCGCCGGTCACGGAGACGTACGAGGCGGCCTGCGCGGTGTCTCCGACGTTCCGGCAGTGCGGTGCGGTCGCGCTGCTCAGCGGGGACGTGGCGACGGCGCTGCGGCTGATGCGCGTGGCCCGGGCCGGAGCGGGCTCCGCTCCGGCCGGTCACGGCACCGTCGCCACCGTCGACGCCGTCTCCCCCGCCTGGGCCGAGCGGTTCGCGCGGGCGCTGGCACCCCTGCGGACGGACGCCGCGACGAGTGAGCGACAGCCGCGCGTCTCCGCGCCGCTGCCCCAGGCGGCCCGGCTGCTGGACGAGCTGGGCCTGGCCCGGGCCACCCCGGCGTCGCTGATGGCGCGCTGGGCGGACGCGGCCGACGACGCCGACGCGCTGGGCGGCCGGGTGCGCGCGGTGCTGGGCGCCGGGCCGCGC
>NZ_JBHUQX010000416.1:0-8196 GCF_042674225.1 Streptomyces sp. NPDC056948 | reverse complement strand
CCGAAGAGCGGAGACCACGCCGGAAGCGAGGTCCTGCACCGCGTCCTGCAAGAGAGACGAAGTGCCTGACTGCTTCATGGTTGCTCCTGTCGATCCACTCAACCCTTCTTGGGGCGCGGGGTGGGCGGCGACAGGAGGAGACCGAATCCGCCCTTGAACAGCGCGAGTGCGGCGCACTCACGGCTGTCGCGGTAGACGCCGTCGGTTTCTGCCGGGTCGAGTGCCGCCTCGATGTCGGCACTCTGGATGCCCGTCAGTTCCTTGGTGACCTTCTCGGTGGAGGACATTGCACCATCTCCTTGAGGGAAGCGGATGCTTTCTCCTCTAGTGCACCTGATGGGGACAAATCATGCCAACTTACCCATGAGTTTATTTAGATCACTTGTTCAACATCCGACGCATGCGTATCAGCCCCGCGAAGCGAACCGGGTGCGTGCTTTCGCCCCCGACGGGGAACCCGGCGAGCGCTGTACCCACCGACACCCTTGGAGAGGGCCATGAGTCTGTTGCGCGTGCTCGGCCGCCCCATGCTGGCCTCGATGTTCCTGACGGGCGGCCTGAGTTCCGTCCGTGCCCCGGAGGAGGTCGCCCCGGCCGCCGAGCCTGTCGTACAACCGGTCACCGAACGTGTCTCGGCACTGCCCGACCGCACCGAGCAGGTCGTACGGCTGAACGGCGCCGTGCAGGTCGTGGCGGGTCTGATGCTGGCCACGGGGCGCATGCCGCGGCCGGCCGCGCGGGCCATCGCGGCCACGCTGGTGCCCACGACGCTGGCGGCGCACCGCTTCTGGGAGGCGGAGGACCCCTCGGAACGGGCCCAGCAGCGCATCCACTTCTTCAAAAACATGTCCATGCTCGGCGGGCTGCTGATCGCCGCCGACGACACCGGCGCCCGCCCCTCGCTGCTGTGGCGTGGCACCCATGCCGCGCATGGCCTGCGGCACGACGCGGGACTGGTGCGCCGCTCCGTCCGTGCCACCGCACGGCCGGCCGCCGCGGCCGGCCGGGTCCGGGCCAAGCTCCCCGTCTGAGCCGTCGGCGGGACCTGTTCGGGACCGCGCGTTAGCCCATTGGGGGCCGGGGGGACCCGGGGGCTGGAGGTGAAGGACATGGGACACGGAGGAAACGTCATCGACGAGCTGGTGACCGATCACCGCGAAGTCGAGGAGATGTTCGGCAGGATCGAGGCACTGCCGTCCGGTCACCAGGACCGCAAGGTGTACGCGGACCAGGTCACGATCGAGCTGGTGCGGCACTCGGTGGCCGAGGAGGCCTACCTGTACCCGGCCGTACGCGAACACGTGGCCAACGGGGACGCCCTCGCCGACCAGGAGCTCGCCGACCACGCGACCGCCGAGCGCATCATGAAGGACCTCGAGGGCTGCGACCCGGGCGACGCCGACTTCGACCGGCTGATGGGCATGCTGATGAGCGAGATCCGCTCGCATCTCGCGGAGGAGGAGGGGACTCTCTTCCCCGCGCTGCGGCAGGCCTGTCCGATGGACACGCTCAACGAGCTGGGCGACAAGGTCCGCAAGGTGAAGAAGACCGCCCCGACCCGGCCCCACCCGGCCGCCCCCGACAAGCCTCCGGCGAACAAGCTGCTGGCTCCGGGCACGGGCATGATCGACCGGCTGCGCGACGCGCTGACCGGCCGCGGCAAGTTCGACTAGGGCAGCCGCCGAGCGTCGGGGAAACCGGCGCGGCGGTGCCCGAGGCGGGGAACCGGGGGGCGAGCCCGGGTGGGTCAGTCGGCCGTCGCGTCCTCACGGAACCAGGCGATCGCGCGCCGCAGCCCTTCCTCGGCGCGTACCTGCGGTTCCCAGCCGAGCTTGTCGCGCGCCAGCGTGATGTCCGGGCAGCGCACGGCCGGGTCGTCCACCGGGCGTGCGCCGGGGCGGATCTCCGAGGAGGACCCGGCGAGTTCGACGACCAGCCGCGCCAGGTCGAGCACGCTGATCTCGGTCGGGCTGCCGATGTTGACGGGGCCCCGCATGCCGTGGGCGGCCGCCGCAAGGACGCCGCGCACGGTGTCGTCGACGTAGCACAGCGACCGGGTCTGCCGGCCGTCGCCGGTCACGGTGAGGGGTTCGCCCGCCAGGGCCTGCCGTACGAAGGCCGGCACCACGCGTCCGTCCTCGCCGCGCATCCGGGGGCCGTAGGTGTTGAACAGCCGCACGACGCAGGTGTCGGTGCCGCGGGCCTCGGCGTGGGCGGTGGTCAGCGCCTCGCCGAAGCGTTTGGCCTCGCTGTAGACGCTGCGCGGGCCGACGGGGTTGACGTTGCCCCAGTAGCGCTCGTCCTGGGGGTGCTCCCGCGGGTCGCCGTAGACCTCGGAGGTCGAGGCCAGGACGAAGCGGGCCTGGGCGGAGTGTGCGAGGTCCAGGGCGTTGCGGGTGCCGAGGCTGCCCGTCTCCAGGGTGTGCAGCGGCAGCCGCAGGTAGTCCGCCGGGGACGCCGGGGAGGCGAAGTGCAGGACGAGGTCGGGCCGCCGCTTGACCGGCAGTCCTTCCGTGACGTCGGCCTGCACCAGCGTGAAGCCGGGCCGCTCGAGCAGCGGGGATATGTTCTCCGGCCTGCCGGTGCTGAAGTCGTCCACGCAGGTGACGGCGGCGCCCGCGTCCAGCAGCGCCCCGCACAGATGGGATCCGACGAATCCGGCACCGCCTGTGACGACGGCGTGTTCCCAGCTCGGTGAGAGGGCGGTGGTCATGTCGGTCTCTCCTCCGTCAGCGGCGTTGCCACGCTCAGCGTCCGCCGCCCCTACGAGCGGGGCACGGTCGCGTACGGCAAAGAGGTGAGTGACGGAGGGTGAGGGGCAGGCCCTGTCAGGGGCGCCGTGTCAGGCGATCAGGGTGCGGCCCGGGTGGAGGCGGTCCAGGAGTCGGGAGTGGTGCAGGCCGGCCACCGGCGCGAGCAGGTCGGGGTGACGCAGCAGGGCGGCGGCGCGGCGGTCGCCGTCGTCGGGGGCGACGAGCCGGCGGAACTCGGCCGGTGTGCCGGTGCTGTGGCTGCCCTCGGCGAGCGCGGCCACCGCCCGGTCGGCCAGCTCCGGGTCGGTGAGCAGGCAGGCCGCCCAGCTCGCGACGACCTCGTCCACCCAGGTGCGCCAGGCGTGCGCGTCGTCCCCGTCGTCGCACGGGGCCGCGTCGGCGCCGGTGACCCAGTCGAGCCGCGCGGAGCCGCCGGGGCCCGCCATGCCGAGCAGGGCGGCGTCCATCTCCGTCGGGTACCTGAGCCACGCCGCGACCGTCACGGCCTGCCGGGCCTGCACCTCGCACAGCGCGGAGGCCAGGGCGCCGCCGGAGGCGGGGTAGGCGCGGGTCAGCCACTGGGCGGTCGCCGCGATGACAGGGGAGAGATCTGCTTGCACTGCCGGGCCGTCCGAAAGGGTGGGGGAAGCGGGGATCTGCTCGTAGACGGTAGCTGCCGCCGTGCTCGCCCGGGCGTGACAGGGACCTCGTCCCCGGCGTGGCCTCGGCCACATCGCCGGAGCCCGGTGCCGTTTCGCCGCGAAGGGGCCGGGCACCCGGCCCGCGTGCTCTTCCATGGGCCCGGTGAGTCCGGCGAACCCAGTGGTCCGGCCCGGCGTACCCGAACCCGAACCCGGTCGCCGCTGCGCACACTGCGCTTCGACGGCTGGATCGCGGGGATCGGAACGGCGTCCGGGGCTCGTGTGGTGCTCGGGCACTGGGCGAGGTCGCCGTTCGGGCCGTTCAGCGACGTGATGTTCGAGGAGCCCGGCGGGCTGCGGCTGCTGCTGGCGCCCTCACGGGAGACGGCGGACTTCGTGGCCGGTACGTATGTCTTCGACGAGGTACGGGTCGTGCCGGTCGGCGTGCGGGTCACCGACCGCCGGCACTGGGCCGTCTCGGCGTCGCCGCTCGAGCTGCGCTTCAGCACCGGCCAAAGAGGCCTCCCGGGCCTCGCGCTGCGGGCGGTGCCGGGCCGGCTCGCCACCCGTCCGGGCTGGATCGCGCTGTGGGACCGGCCCGCCCGGCTGCTGCTGGGCGCGCGCACCCATGGCAGTGCCCGGGCCGGCCGGCACCAGTGGTACGGCGTCCGGGACCTGCACCCCGTCACCTCGGCCACCGTCACCTACGAGGGCGAGAGCCTCGGCGCCCTCGCCCCGGTCGAGCCTCCCGTGCGGTTCGGGCCCGGCTCGACGCCCCGAAACCCCTGCGTCGTACGCGTCACCACGCGGGTGGCCGTGGAACAGGGCCGGAGCAGAACAGGAGCAGTGCCATGACGGAACAGCGAGCGGACCCGCCGGGCGCACCGGGTGCTCCGGCCACGGACATGTCCCTGCTGGGCATCTACCTCAACGACCATCTCGCCGGCGCCACCGCCGGGACCGCTCGAGTCCGCTATCTGCTGCGCTCGTGCGGTGATCCGGCGCTCGCCGACGCCCTGGCTCCGATCGCCGACGAGATCGCCGAGGACCGGGCGAGCCTGCTGCACATCATGCGGCGGCTGGACGTCCCGGTGCGGCGCTACAAGGTCTACGCGGGCCGGGCGGCCGAGCAGATGGGGCGGCTGAAGAGCAACGGCAGCCTGGTACGGCGTTCCCCGCTGAGCACGCTGTGGGAGCTGGAGGCGCTGCGGCTGGGAGTGGACGGCAAGACCGCGGTCTGGCAGGCCCTGCGCGCCCTGGCCGGCACGGACCGGCGCCTCGACGCGCGGCAGCTCGACGACCTCGTCGAACGGGCCCGGCGGCAGCACACCTCGCTGGAGGAACTGCGCCGCAGACAGGTCGACGTCGCCTTCCGCGAAGCCACCTGACGCACAGGGCCCCGGAACATCAGCCCGGCTTCACCAGAACCTGCTGCTGAGGGCGGGCTGATGCGTCAGATCCACGGCGTCGCGCAGCCGCAGCGCGACGCTGATGGTGGCGCGCAGGGCCGAGGGCCGTACGGTCTGGGCGGTCTCGGTGGCCAGGACCAGGAGACAGGCCGCCGCCTGCTCGACGACCGAGACGGGGAGGGTGAAGTCGCTGTCGGCGGCCGCGCGGAACGCCTTCAGGGGGATCGCGGCTCCGTCGATGGCCCGCTGCGCGGCCTGCTCCAGGTGCTGTGCTGCCTGTTCGCACACGGGGGCGGGCAGGGCGATGGTGCGCTGGAACGGTGAAGTCGTCATGACCCGACTGCTCCCCCGGCGACGGCCGGTTCTGTCGGTGGGCGGCGGGATTTCACCGTCCCGCGTGACCGGTGCGTGGCGAATGTCCCGGAATCGAAACGGCCGCCAAGGGGAGCACAACGGCGGGCGACCGGGACAGGTCTACTCCTTCGACCAAGGCAGGACAGACAAGGCAAGGCAAAGCAAGGCAAGAGAAGTCGCACAGACGCAACAGACCACAACGGGGGTATCCAGAATGATCCGCACCACTGCGCGTCCGGCCCGCTGGCGCGCGTACGCCGTCGGCTGTGTCGCCGCTCTCGGCATCGCCGCCGCCGCGGTCCCGGCCGCCGCCGCGTCCGCCGCCGACGGCAACGACCGGTACACCGCCGAGGAGATCCACACCTTCCTCGAGGACTTCTACGGCGAGCACGGTCCCGGCGACTTCGCCCGCAAGTACGGCATCTCGCCGCAGCTCAAGGAGAAGGTCGCCGACAACCCGGAGTTCGACGTCCTGCTGTGCGCCCAGAACATCCCGGCGTCCATCGACATCGGCCCCGTCACCACGGCCCAGTCCGCGCGGGTCGGCTGGGCGACGGTGAGCACGTACTGGAACGGCGGGTCCGGCAAAGCCGACTTCACGGCCTACGTCGACCTGGACGCGACGCGGCCGATCCAGCTGCTCGACGTCGACTGCGGCTCCGGGAGCTGAGCGACTCCGCCACGACCGTACGCTGGTCGGAGATCGACCGCGGAGTCGAGGAGGACCACGTATGACCGCCCGTACGGACGCCGCCGCCCGGCTCACCGGACGGGTGGTCACCGGTGAACGGCCGCTGTCCGGGGCCCTCGCGGAGGTCACCCTCGACGACGGGCGGGTGGTGGTCGTCAAGCGTGCCGACGATCCGGGGGCGACGCGGGCCGAGGCGGCCGGGCTGCGCTGGCTGGCCGGTGCCGGGGCGGTGCGGGTACCGGGCGTGCACGGCCACGACGGGAGCTGGCTGGTCATCGACCGGGTTCCGCAGGGGCGGGCGAGCCGGGAGGCGGCGGTCCGTTTCGGTCGTGACCTGGCGGCCCTGCACGCCGCCGGGGCGCCCGCGTTCGGCGCGCCGCCACCGGACGGACCCCCCGACGCGTACATCGGGCTCGCCCCGATGCGCAACGAGCCGGGCACCGACTGGCCGCACTGGTACGCGGGGCATCGTGTCCTGCCGTATCTGCGGCGCGCCGTCGACCAGGGCACCGTCCGCCCCGGTGAGGCGACCGTCGTGGAGCGGCTGTGCGAGCGGCTGCCCGGGCTGGCGGGACCGGACGAGCCGCCTGCCCGGCTGCACGGCGATCTGTGGAACGGCAACGTGCTGTGGGGGTCCGACGGGCAGGTGTGGCTGATCGACCCGGCCGCGCACGGCGGGCATCGCGAGACCGACCTGGCGATGCTGGCGCTCTTCGGCTGTCCCCACCTGGAGGCCGTGCTGGAGGGTTACCAGGACCAGGCGCCGCTCGCCGCCGGTTGGGCGGACCGTGTCGGCGTGCACCAGCTCTTCCCGCTGCTGGTGCACGCCGTGCTGTTCGGCCGGAGTTACGCGGAACAGGCCCTCTCGGTGGCCCGTAGCGCCCTGGCGGGGTGACCGGTCGGCGGTCACGACGTGCCGTGGAGCGGGCCGGGCGGTCGGGCGTCACACGTGCGGGCGGCGGCCCCTCTCCTGGCGCGGGAAGCGCTGGTCGGCTCCCGGCAGTGTCGGCTTGGGCAGGGTCGCGACCTCCTGCTGGGCCTTCCGCAGTTGCTCGGCCGTGTCGTCGGGCAGGCGGGGCGGACGCGGCCGGGCGTGCGAGAAACGGAAGGCGGAGGTCAGGTCGCCGAAGGTCTCCCGCCGCCAGTCGCTGACGTTGGGCTCCTCGACTCCGGTGAACCGCTCCAGGAACTGCAGCGCGGAGGTGTGGTCGAAGGGCTCGGAGGCGACCCAGCCGCCGACCGTCCACGGCGAGACGATGATGGCGGGGACCCGGAAGCCGCCGCCGATCGGCAGCCCCTGGACGAACTCGTCCGATGTGCCGGCGGACGGGGTCGGCGGGACGACGTGGTCGAACAGGCCGTCGTTCTCGTCGTAGTTGAGGATGAACGCGGTCTTGCGCCACACCTTCGGGTTGGACGCGATCGCCTCGATCTTCGACGCCACGAAGTCGGCGCCCGCAGCCGGCAGATAGTCCGGGTGCTCGGACTGGTAGCTGGTCGGCATGATCCATGACACCGTCGGAAGCCGGTCGTTACGGGCGTCGTCCTCGAAGGTGCCCTCCGGCTGCGGCCGCACGCCCCGCTCGTACAGGTCGGAGCCGGGCTGGGCGCCCTTGAACGTCGCGAACTGCTCCAGCATGTTGCAGCCGTAGTCGTCGTCCTGCTGGTACACCTTCCAGCTGATCCCGGCCGCCTGGAGGCGCTCGGCGTACGTCGTCCAGCGGTACGGCGTGGGCGCGACGTTGCTGAGGATCGGGCCGCCCCGGGTGCCGCCGGGGTCGATGGACCCGGTCATCCACATCAGGCGGTTCGGCCAGGTGGGGCCCATCACCGAGCAGAAGTAGTGGTCGCAGACGGTGAAGGTCTCGGCGAGGGCGAACTGGAAGGGGATGTCCTCGCGCGTGTAGTAGCCCATGGCGTAGGGGCCGTTGACGCCGTCGGCCTTGCGGTGCGCCGGCAGCCAGCGGTCCATCCGGCCGCCGTTCCACGCCTCGTGCTGCACCGACCAGGCGTGGCTGGTGGAGGGGATCGCCTGGGCGCTGGACGTATGGGTGTCGAGGTGGAAGGGCAGCAGATAGCCCTTGGGGTTCTCGGAGTCCGGCTGGTAGAAGACCGACCGTCCGGTGTCGAGCCGCAGAGCCTGCGGGTCGGCGAAGCCCCGGACGCCGGAGAGGGTGCCGAAGTAGTGGTCGAAGGACCGGTTCTCCTGCATCAGCATGACGACGTGCTCGATTTCGCGCAGCGAGCTGTGCTTCGGCGGCTCGGCGGCGACGAGTCGGGCGTCATGTCTTCATGGTATTCCCCGTGGCTACGGGCTGATCGCAAGCTTTCGCCATTGACCTGTGGTG
>NZ_JBHUQX010000415.1:0-8252 GCF_042674225.1 Streptomyces sp. NPDC056948 | reverse complement strand
GGCCCTGGCCGATCCGGTCTACTTGCCGGTGAACTTCTCGTACTCCTTGAGCACCTCGTCGGTCGGGCCGTCCATCCGCAGCTCACCGCGCTCCAGCCACAGGACGCGGTCACACGTGTCGCGGATCGACTTGTTGTTGTGGCTGACCAGAAACACGGTGCCGGCTTCCTTGCGCAGCTCCCGGATGCGGTCCTCGGAGCGCTTCTGGAACTTGCGGTCGCCGGTGGCCAGGGCCTCGTCGATCATCAGGACGTCGTGGTCCTTGGCCGCGGCGATGGAGAAGCGGAGCCGGGCCGCCATGCCGGAGGAGTACGTGCGCATGGGCAGGGTGATGAAGTCGCCCTTCTCGTTGATGCCGGAGAAGTCGACGATCTGCTGGTAGCGGTCCTTGATCTCCTCGCGGGACATGCCCATGGCGAGGCCGCCCAATATGACGTTCCGCTCGCCGGTGAGGTCGTTCATCAGGGCCGCGTTGACGCCGAGCAGCGAGGGCTGGCCGTCGGTGTAGACCTTGCCCTGCTCGGCGGGCAGCAGACCGGCGATGGCACGCAGCAGGGTCGACTTGCCGGAGCCGTTGGAGCCGATCAGGCCGATGGCCTCGCCGCGGTAGGCGACGAAGGAGACGCCGCGTACGGCGTGCACCTTGCGCACGCCCCGCGCCTCGTCGTCGGAGCCCCGCTTCAGAATGCGGCTGAGAGCGGCGGTGGCGCTGCCCTTCCCGGACTTGGCGCCATTGACGCGGTAGACGATGTGCAGGTCGTCCGCGACGACGGTGGGGATCCGCGCTTCCTGCTTCTGCTCAGCCACGGCCGTACCTCTCCTCCGCCTTCCAGAAGTACACGAATCCGCCGACGGCGATCAGCACGGCCCAGCCGCCCGCGGCCGCCCACACGTGGTCGGGAAGGTACCTGGAGCCGTAGTCGTCGATGAGGGAGAAGCGCATCAGGTCCATGTAGATCGCGGCCGGGTTCCACTGCAGGACGTTCGAGATCCAGGCCGGCTTGGACTCGAGGAAGATCGGGATGGAGAACATCACACCGGACGCGTACATCCACGTCCGCATCACGAACGGCATGAGCTGCGCGAGGTCCGGGGTCTTGGCGCCCGCCCGGGCCATGATCAGCGCGAGGCCGGTGTTGAAGCAGAACTGCAGGACGAGCACCGGCACGATCAGCAGCCAGGACAGGTCGGGGTAGTGGCCGAATCCGATCGTGATGGCGAACAGCACGATCATCGAGAAGAGCAACTGCTGGAGCTGCTGCAACGCGAAGGAGATCGGCAGGGAGGCGCGCGGGAAGTGCAGGGCGCGGACCAGGCCGAGGTTGCCGGAGATCGCGCGCACGCCCGCCATCACCGAGCTCTGCGTGAAGGTGAACACGAACACGCCCGTGACCAGGAACGGGATGTACACCTCGCGGCTCATGCCCCGGTCGGCTTCCAGGAGCATGCCGAAGATGAAGAAGTACACGGCCGCGTTCAGCAGCGGTGTGGCCACCTGCCACAGCTGGCCGAGCTTGGCCTGGCTGTACTGGGCGGTCAGCTTCGCGCGGGAGAAGGCGAGGATGAAGTGCCGCCGGTCCCAGAGCTGACGGACGTACTCGATGAGGGACGGCCGGGCGCCGCTGACGCTCAGCCCGTGCCTGGCGGCGAGTTCCCCCGCCGTGAGTCCCTCGTCGGGCGCCGCGGACGCGCTCACCGCGACCGGGGCATCGTGCGTTGTCTCACTCACTAGTGGAAACTTTCGTCTTCGAGATGCGTGGCCTGTGCGGGCCTGCATGAGCCGGGGGCCAGGGTACGGCCCGGGTGCTCCCGGATACTCCCGGATACGAGCTTGTCAGATGACAGGGGGCCGGCCCAGTCGGGTCAGCCGCCACACCGTACGCCACTTCATGGGCCGGCGGGGTCCGCACGGGGTCGTCCAGCCTTCGCGGAATCCGCCCAGCCAGGCCCGCAGTGCGGGGCGGGAGGGGCGGCGTACGAGGGTGAGCAGCAGCCACACGCCGAGATAGACCGGGACGAGCGGCGCGGGGAGGTTTCTGCGGGCCAGCCAGACGCGGTTGCGGGCGACCATGCGGTGGTAGACCGCGTGCCGCGAGGGAGCGGTCGTCGGGTGGTACAGCACCATGTCGGACCGGTAGTCGATCATCCAGCCCGCGTCGAGGGCCCGCCATGCCAGGTCGGTCTCTTCGTGGGCGTAGAAGAACTCGTCGGGCAGTCCGCCGACGTCGGCGAAGACCCGGGTGCGGACCGCGTTGGCTCCGCCGAGGAACGTGGTGACGCGCGAGGAGCGCATCGGGTCGGCGGCGCGCAGCCGGGGCACATGGCGGCGCTGGGTGACGCCGGTCTCCGGGTCGGCTATGCGGAAACTCACGATGCCGAGCTTCGGGTCGGCCTCGAAGGCCTTGCGGCACAGCGCGGCGGTGTCGTGGCCCGCGAGCAGCCCGTCGTCGTCCAGGAAGAGCAGGACGTCGACGTCCCGGCCGGCCGGGCCGAAGGCCTCGATGCCGACGTTGCGGCCGCCGGGGATGCCGAGGTTCTCGGCCAGCTCGATGGTGCGGACGCCCTCGGGGACGTCCGGGACGGGCGAGCCGTTGCCGACGACGACCACCTCGACCGGGTCGCCGTCCTGCTCGGCGACCGAGTCGAGGAGGGCGCGCAGTTCGTCGGGGCGGTTGCCCATGGTGATGATGACCGCGCCGACCTTCATGCCGCTCACTTCAGCCTGCTCGAAGCGAGGATGGACACGAGGTGCAGCAGGGTCTGCACCAGCGCGATGCCGGCCAGCACGGCCACGCCGAGCCGGGAGAAGAAGAGGTCACCGCGGGCCTGGTCGACGATCGCCAGCACCAAAATCAGCAGGGATGCCTCGATGCCCAGGATCAGCCGGTGGAACTTCAGGGCGCCGGCGGCCTTGCGGGCCAGCGCCATGCCGGAGGAGCGCATCTCGGAGGCGGTCTCCTGGACCGGCGGCTTGCCGGCCTGGTGCCGGGCGACGCCGACGAGGTCAGTCTCGGCCTTGATCAGGATGGCGCCGAGGGCGGCCAGCGTGCCGAGGAAGGCCCACAGCCAGTCGATCCGGCCGCTGCCCCACAGGTCGGCGGCGCGCAGGCCGAAGCCGACGAGGACCGCGGCGTCGGTCAGGTAGGCGCCGACCCGGTCGAGGTAGACGCCGTTGAGCGAGTACTGCTTCTTCCAGCGCGCGATCTCGCCGTCGACACAGTCCAGCAGGAGATACATCTGGACCATGACGACGCCGAGCACCGCGCCCGCGATCCCCGGCACCAGCAGGGCCGGGGCCGCGAGCACACCGAAGACGGTCATCAGGTAGGTGAGCTGGTTGGGCGTGACCCTGGTGTTGACCAGGTAACGGTCGACCCGCAGGGACACCTCACGCATGTAGAGGCGTCCCATCCAGTGCTCACCGCTGCGCCGGTCCTTCACCCCCGCGGGGTGAACGACGGGGCGTAGTTCAGCTACCGATGGCCTTGACATAGTCGGCGTAGATGTCCTTGATCTGTTCGGTGTTCAGGTCGAGGTGTTCGAGGATGGTGTAGCGGCCGGGCCGGGTCTCCGGGGCGAACTCGACGGCCTTGACGAACTCGTCCGTCGTGAAGCCGATCTCGTCCGGCAGCACGGGCAGCCCGTGCCGGCGCAGCACCTCGGCCATGTAGGCCGACTCCTCGTGGGCCCCGCGCAGCCACATCGCGAAGGCCGCGCCCAGTCCGCACTGCTCGCCGTGGGCGGCGGCCCGCTTCGGGTAGAGCAGGTCGAAGGCGTGGTTGATCTCGTGGCACGCCCCGGAGGACGGCCGTGAGTCGCCCGACACCGACATGGCGATGCCGCTGAGGACCAGCGCCTCGGCGAGCACCTGGAGGAAGTCGTTGTCGCCGATGCCGCCGGGGTGCCGGAGCACGGCCTCGCCGGCCTGGCGGGCCATGGCCGCGGCGAGGCCGTCGATGCGCTCGCCCTTGACGCGGTTGGCCAGCTCCCAGTCGGCGATCGCCGAGATGTTGGAGACGGCGTCGCCGATGCCGGCGCGGACGAATCGGACCGGGGCCTCACGGATGACGTCCAGGTCGATGACGACAGCGATCGGGTTCGGCACGCCGTACGAGCCGCGACCCGCGTCGTTGTCGAGGGTGGCGACCGGCGAGCACAGGCCGTCGTGCGCGAGGTTCGTCGGGACGGCGACCAGCGGCAGGCCGACGCGCGCCGCGGCGAACTTGGCGCAGTCGATGATCTTGCCGCCGCCGAGCCCCACGACCGCGTCGTAGTGGCCGGCCTTTATGTCGCTCGCCAGCCGGACCGCGTCGTCGAGGGTGCCGCCGCCGACCTCGTACCAGGTGGCGCCGGGCATGCCGGGCGAGATCCGCTCGCGCAGCCTGGCGCCGGAGCCGCCGCTGACGGCGACGGCGAGGCGGCCGGAGTGCGAGATGCGCTCGTCGGCGAGGACGCAGGCCAGGTCGTCGAGGGCACCCGGGCGGATGTCCACGACGAGCGGGGAGGGGATGAGCCGGGTCAGTACTGGCACGCGATCTCCCGTCCGCGAGCGAGATCGTCGTGATTGTCGATCTCCACCCACTTGACGTCGCCGATCGGCGCCACGTCGATCCGGAAGCCGCGGTTCACGAGCTCCTGGTAGCCGTGCTCGTAGAACTGCTGCGGGTCGGTCTCCCACACGGTCTTGAGCGCGTCGGCCAGCTCGGGGGCCGCGTCGCCCTCGATGAGGGTGACGCCGATGTACTCGCCGGTGGCCTCGGCGGGGTCCATCAGCTTGGTGATCTTCGTCATGCCCCGCTCGGGGTCGACGACGACCTTCATCTCCTCGTCGGCCAGGTCCTTGACCGTGTCCAACGCGAGGATGATCTTCTTGCCTTCGCCGCGGGCGGCGAGCAGCGTCTTCTCGACGGAGACCGGGTGGACGGTGTCGCCGTTGGCGAGGATCACCCCGTCCTTGAGGGCGTCACGCCCGCACCACAGGGAGTAGGCGTTGTTCCACTCCTCGGCCTTGTCGTTGTCGATGAGGGTGAGCTTGACGCCGTACTTCTGCTCCAGCGCTTCCTTGCGCGCGTACACGGCCTCCTTGCGGTAGCCGACGATGATGCCGACCTCGGTGAGGCCGACCTCGGCGAAGTTGGCGAGGGTCAGGTCGAGAACCGTGGGTTCGCCCTCTATACCCGCAGGACCCACCGGCACCAGAGCCTTGGGAAGGACATCGGTGTAGGGGCGCAGACGCCGTCCGGCGCCGGCCGCCAGCACGAGGCCGATCATGCGGGTTCTCCTTCATCGTGTACGGCGGGCGCCCCTGCGGACACCCAGAAGCGGATGCTCTCCAGGAGCACCACCAGGGCCACGGCCACGGCCAGAGCCGTGAGCGCGACCGTGAACTGCGAGGCGGTGAGCAGCGCGGCGAGGACGGTGACGAGCAGCGTCCGTCCCTCGTGCCCCCCGATGGAACGCACCAGCCAGGCCGGGGACGCTCCGGCGTTGCCGCGGATGCGGTACACCGTGTCGTAGTGATGGTAGGCGACCGCGGCCACCAGCCCGAAAGCCGCAGGAAGGGCTCCGTTCACGTCCGCCTTGGCGGCGAGGACGAGGACCGTACCGTATTCGGCGGCGCGCAGGAACGGGGGGACCAACCAGTCGAGGGCGCCCTTGAGGGGACGGGCGACGGCGAGGCCCGAGGTCAGGGCGTAGACGGCGGCGGCGACGATCGGCCACGGTCCGCCGAAGCCGGTCAGGGCGGCCGTGAGGACGACGGCGAGGCCGCCGAGGAGGGCGACGACGGGGGCCGTGAAGCCCGGCAGCCCGCCGGCGGGCTTCTTGACCGCCTCGGCGAAGCCCTGGGCGAGCGGTCCGCTGTCCGTGAGGTCGGCGAGCGCCCCGGCTGCCCGGTCGGTCCGCCGGGCCTTGCGGGTCAGGGAGCGCAGCACCCGGCCCGCCGTGGTGTAGGTCGCGGCGAAGGCGCAGCCGATGAGCAGCACGTAGAAGGTGATACGGGGAGTCGTGGCCGCCGTCAGGATCGCGATCATCGCCCAGCGCTCGCCGATCGGCAGCACGATCATCCGGCGGATCCACACCGTCCAGCCGACACTGTCGAGCTTGTCCGAGAGCGCGGCGGTGGGGCTGGTGTTGGCGGTGGCGTCGTGGTTGGCCTCGTTGAAGGAGAAGTCCACGACGTGCCGGCAGGTCTGCAGGACCATGGCGCCGAGGGCGAGGGCCCAGACGTCGTCGCCGCCACGGGCGGCTCCCAGCGCGAGACCGGCGTAGTAGGCGTACTCCTTGGCCCGGTCGAAGGTGGCGTCGAGCCAGGCGCCGAGCGTGGAGTACTGCAGGGAGTAGCGGGCGATCTGGCCGTCGACGCAGTCCAGGACGAAGGACGCGATCAGCAGGACGCCGGCCGCCACGAAGCCGCCGCGGGTGCCGGTGGCCGCGCAGGCCGCCGCTATGAGGGCGGTGATGAGCGAGGCGGTGGTGACCTGGTTCGGGGTCAGGCCGCGGCGGGCGCACCAGCGGGCGATGTAGCGGGAGTACGGGCTGATGCAGTAGGTGGTGAAGAAGCCGTCGCGGGACTTCACGGCCGACTTCAGGCGTACGGCCTCGTCGTCGACGGCGGTCAGGGCCTGCCGTGCCTCGTTGCGGGCCTGCGGGTCGGCGGGGACGGCGGCGACGAGGCTGCCCAGCTCGGGGCGGTGCACCTCGGTGCCGTCGGTGTCCAGGGCCGTGAGGATGCGGTCGGCGAGGCTGTCGACCAGGGTGGTGCCGCCGCCCGCGGAGTTCTCACGGGCCATCGCCCGGGTGAGGGCCTGGCGCCCGGCGGGCTGGGCGGTGACGGCTCCGGGGATCGCGGCGAGCGGGAAGCGGGGGTCGGTGAGGCCGAGCCGCAGCGCGTGCACATGCCCCACGAACCGGGCGTCGACCAGCGCGACCCGCTCCTCGCCCGGCACCGCGGCGAGCAGGGTCTCGGCCTCGGCGGTGTCGGCCGCGCTCCGCACGTCGAAACCGAGGGACCGCAGATCGGCCTCGATCGACGATCCGGGGACCGGCTGACCGGTGAGGATGGCGGTCGACAACCGAATTCACTCCCTGGTACCGACGCGTCCGCGCCAGTGCTGTGCTGGGTGGGGGCGCCCGCTCCGGTGGCTCCCGGGCGGCATGTCGGCAGAGGCTATCGGATACCGGGAAGGCCACGTTCACCGCCTGTTAGGCAGATCGATCAACGTGGTTCGCACAAGCCTTTGCCGCGATCATCATCGTGGATCCGGGGCCCGCCCCACAAACCGCGCCCCCCAGACCGGACATCGGGGACATTGCGTGGGGCCCGGTCGTGGCGGCATAGGGTGAGCGACCATGACTTGGCTGATCACAGGCGGGGCCGGCTACATCGGGGCACATGTGGCGAGGGCCATGACCGAGGCCGGGGAGCGCGTCCTCGCGCTGGACGACCTCTCGGCCGGGGTGCCCGCGCGGCTCCCTGAGGACGTCCCGCTCGTGCAGGGGTCGTCGCTCGACGGTGAGCTGCTGAAACGGGTGTTCGCCGAGCACGGTGTGACGGGTGTGGTGCATCTCGCGGCGCGCAAGCAGGTCGCCGAGTCCGTCGCCCGGCCGACGCGGTACTACCGGGAGAACGTCGGCGGTCTGGTGACCCTGCTGGACGCGGCCGCCGGGGCCGGCATCGAACGCTTCGTCTTCTCCTCGTCGGCGGCCGTGTACGGCGACCCGGGTGTGGACCTCATCACGGAGGACACGCCCTGCACGCCGGTGAACCCGTACGGCGAGACGAAGCTCACCGGTGAATGGCTGGTGCGGGCGGCGGGCCGGGCACACGGGATCTCCACCGTATGTCTGCGCTACTTCAACGTGGCGGGCGCGGCGGCGCCGGAGCTGGCCGACACGGGTGTCTTCAACATCGTCCCGATGGTCTTCGACCGGCTGACGCGCGACGAGGCGCCGAGGATCTTCGGCGACGACTACCCGACCCCGGACGGCACCTGTATCCGTGACTACATTCACGTCGCCGACCTGGCCGAGGCGCATCTCGCGGCGGCCCGACGGCTCTCCGACGGGGGCGTCACGGGCGACCTGACGGTCAACATCGGCCGCGGTGAGGGCGTCTCGGTGCGCGAACTCATCACGGTCATCGGCGAGGTCACCGGCGACCGGCGGCCGCCGCTCGTAGAGGAGCGCCGCCCCGGCGACGCCCCGCGGGCCGTGGCCTCGGCGGCCCGGGCGGCCGAGGAGCTCGGCTGGAC
>NZ_JBHUQX010000414.1:0-8256 GCF_042674225.1 Streptomyces sp. NPDC056948 | reverse complement strand
GTACGGGAAAGAGGGGGCCGCCTGTCGTTGTCACCGGCCCGGGCGCGGGCCTGTCACCGGCCCGGGACGCGTCGGCTCAGCCGAACCGTCCGCCGTTGCCGTTGCCGCCGCCGTTGTCCTGGCCCCGGAAGAAGCCCTCGGGGAGGGAGAACGAAGGTGTCGGAACGGGTTCGCCGCCCCCGCCGCCGTTGTTGTTTCCGCCGACCAGGCCGCCGATGAAGCCGCCGTTGCCGTTGCCCCTGTCGTCGCGGTCGTCGTCGTCGCGGTCCTCGTCACCGCGGCCCTTGTTGCGGCCGTCGGGGATATGGACGTCGTTGAAGTACTCGACGGGCTTGCCCTCGAGCGCGCCCGACATCATGTCGCGCCAGATCGGACCGGGGACCTCGCCACCGAAGACCTTGCCGTACGGCTGGCCGCCGATGGTGATGTTGGACATCTTCCGCTTGTGCGCGGGGTCGCCGACCCACACCGCGCCGGCCATGTTCGGGGTGTACCCCACGAACCAGGCCGCGTAGCGCTCGTCCGTCGTACCGGTCTTGCCCGCGCTGGGACGGCTGCCGAGGCCGGCCTTCGAACCCGTACCGTCCTCGACGACGCCCTTGAGCAGCGCGTTGATCGTGTCGGCCGTCTTCTCCGACATGGCACGCGAGCAGGTCGACTTCGGGACCTGAAGCGACTTGGTCTCGCCACCGACCCGCTGGCTGACCGACTCGATGGCGATCGGCGTGCAGTACATGCCGCGCGAGGCGAAGGTCGCGTACCCGTTCGCCATGGTCAGCGGGGACATCTCCTGGGTGCCGAGGGCGATCGACGGCGCCTGGTCCATCTTGCGGCCGTCGGCCCGCTCGACGCCCATCTTCTTCGCCATCGTCGTCACCGGGCAGATACCGATGTCACTGAGCATCTGGACGTAGTAGGTGTTGACCGACTTGGCGGTCGCTTCCTTCATGTCGTACGGGCCGACCTCCGAGCTGTTCTCGTTCTCGAGCTTGGCGGGGTCGCTCCGGCTGTTCCGCCAGGTCTTGCCGCCGCAGGCGGAGACCGGGCTCGGGTAGGCCATCTGGTACGGCGCCGAGTACACCTTGTTCGCCGGCATGCCGTCCTCGATGGCCGCCGCCGCCACGATCGGCTTGAACGTCGAACCGGGCTGGTAGCCCATGCCGCCGCCCATGTCGTCGTTGACGGACAGGTTGAGGGTCGTCTCGGCCTTCTTGACGTCGACGCCGTACGGACGCGACTGGCCCATGGCGAGGATCTTGCCGGTGCCGGGCTGGACGATGCTGGCGGCGGTGGCCACCTCGTCGCTCGTGTAGACGTGGTCCTTGATGGACCGCTGCGCCGACTCCTGGGCCTCCGCGTCCATGGTGGTGCGGATGGTGAGGCCGCCCTGGTTCCAGACCTTCGCCCTGGCCTCCTTGGTCTTGCCGAAGACCTTGTCGTTCAGGAAGACCTCGCGCACGTAGTCACAGAAGAAGCCCGCGCCCTTGACCGCCGTGATGCAGCCGTTCCTGGGCTTGCTGACCTTGAGGCCGAGCGGCGCCTTCATCGCGTCGGTGGCCTGCGCCCGGGAGATGTCGCCGACGGCGGCCATGCGCTGGAGCACGGTGTTGCGGCGCTTGGTGGCCTCCGCCTCGTCGTTGACCGGGTCGTACCGGCTGGGCGACTGGACGATGCCGGCGAGGAGGGCCGACTCCTCGATGTTGAGGTCCTTGGCGGACTTGGAGAAGTAGCGCTGGGCCGCGGCCTCGACGCCGTAGGCCTGCTGGCCGAAGAAGGTGATGTTCAGGTAGTTCTCGAGGATCTTCTTCTTCCCGAGCTCTTCCTCGACCTGGATCGCGTACTTCAACTCGCGGATCTTGCGGCCGATGGTCTGCTGGGTGGCCTGCGCGACCTTCGTCGGGTCGTCGCCCGCCTCCTCGACGAAGACGTTCTTCACGTACTGCTGCGTCAGGGTCGAGGCGCCCTGGGAGACCTCACCGCTGCGCGCGTTCTTGTTGAGGGCGCGCAGGACGCCCTTCAGGTCGACCGCGCCGTGCTGGTAGAAGCGCGAGTCCTCGATCGCGACGATCGCCTTCTGCATGTACGGCGAGACGTCCTTGAGCGCGACGACGGTGCGGTCGCGCGAGTAGACCGTGGCGATCTGGCCGCCGTCGGCGTCGAGGATCGTGGTGCGCTGACTCAGCGGCGGCGTCTTCATGTTGGCGGGGAGCTCGTCGAAGCTCTCGACCGAGCCCTTCGCGGCGAGCCCCAGCGCGCCCACCGCGGGCAGCGCGATACCGGCCAGCACGGCTCCCGCAAGGACACTGACACCGAGGAACTTGGCGGCCTGCTGCGCAGGAGACAGACCACCGCCCGAGCTCTTCTTTGGCATGAGGGCAGCCTACGTTCTCATTCGCCGGACAGGCGTATAGGCCTTGGCCTAAGCTGCTCTCAACTGTCACAGCAGTGAGGTCACGTATCAATACGTCCGGCGACCCCGAATCGTTCCGGGTGTTCCCCAACTTTTTTGGTGGGGTCGTGTCCGAATCCGCCTTGTGTGTCATGCGGCGTCCGTTGTGACGCAACTGAACTGTCCTGGTTTGCCGGGAAAGTTATTTATGTCGCCAGCTCACTCCCCCGGGTGATCTGCCGCTTACCCATAGTCCGTTCGGGCCATTCAAGATTGGGCCCGACGGGGGTGTTGCGCTGTGCCCACCTTCCGTAACGTCCTCAACTGGCGGCGGTGAATATGCCGCTGCCGCCGTGGGGGAGCCTCGATTCGGGAGAGGACGGCGCCGGTATGGGCTGGGTAGTCGACTGGAGTGCGCAGGCGGCCTGCCGCACTACCGATCCGGATGAACTGTTCGTTCAAGGAGCAGCGCAGAACAGGGCCAAGGCGGTGTGCACCGGATGTCCGGTGCGGACGGAGTGCCTGGCCGACGCGCTCGACAATCGCGTCGAGTTCGGCGTGTGGGGAGGCATGACGGAGCGGGAGCGCCGCGCACTGCTGCGCAGGCGGCCCACGGTGACGTCCTGGCGCCGGCTGCTGGAGACGGCGCGCAGCGAGTACGAGCGCGGCACGGGTGTCGTGTCCCTCGACGACGACGAGATCTACGAGAACTACGCCGCGGTGAGCTGAGGAGTTCCCACCGGGGACTCTACGGGGGCTCCTCGGCGCTGATGTCCGGTCGAGGGCCCGTGCGGGCCCTCAGGCATCACGGCCGGGCGACTCCGGCTCGGCCGCGTCGGGAAGCTCGCGTTCGTTCGCCGCGAGCCGGTCGCCGATGTCGCGCAGTCCCGTGAGGTCGTGGACATCGCCGGGCAGCGCGGCCACTTCCGTCACGGCCACCTCGGGGTGGAGCGCGGTGAAGCGGTCACGCGTGCGCTGCTCACGGGAGAGCAGCTGCATGCGCTCGGCGTGCAGCCTCAGCAGGCCTGCCGTGAGCTGGTCGACGGACCGCTCGGCGTCTTCTGCGTTCACGGCGTCTTCTGCGTCCTCGGTGGGGGAGCCACCCTCGGGAGCCGATGTCGATGCCGGATCTGAAGTCCGAGCTGGGTTCTGAGCTGGGTTCTGAGCTGGGGTTTCGGACGTGGAAGAGGCTGAACTGTCGTATGCGTCGGGGGAGTTACGAAGTCCAGCTTTCCCGCCCTCCTGATCCACAATGCGGGGCTCTTCAAGATTTTCCGCGGCGGCGAGCGCCCGCTCGGCCGACAGCCGGTCGGCGCCGCTGCCGTGGACCCGGTTGAGCACCAGCCCGGCGAGCGGCATGTCCTCCGCGGCCAGGCGCTCCACGAAGTACGCGGCCTCGCGCAGCGCGTCCCGCTCCGGGGCCGCGACCACGAGGAACGCCGTCCCGGGCGCCTGGAGCAGCTTGTACGTCGCGTCCGCGCGCGTGCGGAAGCCTCCGAACGTCGTGTCCATCGCGGACACGAACGTCTGGACGTCCTTGAGGAGCTGACCGCCGAGCAGCTTGCCGAGGGTGCCGGTCATCATCGACATCCCGACGTTCAGGAACTTCATCCCGGCGCGTCCGCCCAGCTTCGCGGGCGCCGTCAGCAGCCGGATCAGCCGCCCGTCCAGGAACGACCCGAGCCGCTTGGGCGCGTCCAGGAAGTCCAGGGCCGAGCGGGACGGCGGGGTGTCGACGATGATCAGGTCCCACTCGTCCCTGGCCCGAAGCTGCCCGAGCTTCTCCATCGCCATGTACTCCTGCGTGCCCGCGAAGCCCGCCGAGAGCGACTGGTAGAAGGGGTTGCCCAGGATCGCGGCGGCCCGCTCGGCGTCCGCGTGCACCTCGACGATCTCGTCGAAGGTGCGCTTCATGTCGAGCATCATCGCGTGCAGCTCGCCGCCCGCGGAGTCGTCGATGCCCTTGACCCGGCGCGGGGTGTTGTCGAGGGAGTCGATGCCCATGGACTGGGCGAGCCGGCGGGCCGGGTCGATGGTCAGGACGACCACCTTGCGGCCCCGCTCGGCCGCGCGCAGGCCCAGGGCCGCCGCGGTCGTGGTCTTGCCGACCCCGCCCGAGCCGCAGCACACCACGATCCGGGTCTTCGGGTCCGCCAGCAGCGGATCGACGTCGAGCAGGCGAGCGGGGGACATACGGGGGCGGGCCGGGTCGTGGGTGTGGGCCGGGTCCGGACGACTCATGACATCCCCTGCTTCCGACTCATGACGGGCCTTGCCTGTGTGTCCTGGCTCATGACACGCCCTGCCCGCGCAGCTCGCGGGCCAGCGCGTACAGCCCCGCCAGGTCCATGCCCTCGGCGAACAGCGGCAGTTCGTGCAGCGGCAGGCCCAGCTCGGCCAGCACCGCACGCTGCTCGTGCTCCAGCGCGTACCGCTCGCCGTACTCCTCGGCCTGCGTGAGCAGCGGGTCCACCAGCCGCTCGGCGCGCCCGCCGCGCCGTGCCCCGCCGAGCCCGGCGGACGAGAGCGACCGCGCAACCGTGGAACGCGTGGCCGTCCGGACGAGTTCCAGATCGGTCTCGTCCAACACCTCCGGCCGCACCATGTTCACGATGATCCGACCCACCGGCAGCCGCGCCGACCGCAGCTCGGCGATGCCGTCCACGGTCTCCTGGACCGGCATCTCCTCCAGCAGCGTCACCAGGTGCACTGCCGTCTCCGGCGACTTCAGCACCCGCATCACGGCCTGTGCCTGATTGTGTATCGGGCCGATCTTGGCGAGGCCGGCGACCTCGTCGTTGACGTTGAGGAAACGCGTGATGCGCCCGGTGGGCGGCGCGTCCATGACGACGTAGTCGTAGGTGAACCGCCCGCTGCGCTCCTTGCGCCGCACCGCTTCGCACGCCTTGCCGGTGAGGAGTACGTCCCTCAGGCCCGGCGCGATGGTGGTGGCGAAGTCGATCGCCCCGAGCTTTTTCAGGGCCCGTCCGGCGCTGCCCAGCTTGTAGAACATCTGGAGGTAGTCCAGAAGGGCCAGTTCGGGGTCGATGGCCAGCGAATACACCTCCCCGCCCCCGGGAGCGACGGCGATCTTCCGCTCCTCATAAGGCAGCGCTTCCGTTTCGAAGAGCTGCGCGATGCCCTGGCGGCCTTCGACCTCGACGAGAAGCGTCCGCTTCCCCTCCGTGGCCAAGGCCAGCGCTAGGGCTGCGGCCACCGTGGTCTTGCCGGTACCGCCCTTGCCGCTGACGACCTGGAGCCTGCTCACGTATTCGAGCCTAACCAGTCCGCGCCCGGGCTACTCCGGAGGCTGTGGACAACCGCCGCCGTGGTCGGCCGCCTGCCCCTGTTCTCCAGGGGCTAGAGTCGGCCGCATGACCAAGTGGGAATACTCAACCGTGCCGCTGCTCGTCCACGCCACGAAGCAGATTCTGGACACCTGGGGCGAGGACGGCTGGGAGCTCGTCCAGGTCGTGCCCGGGCCGAACAACCCCGAGCAGCTCGTGGCCTACCTGAAGCGGGAGAAGCAGTAATGGGTGCCGTCGAGGCGAAGCTGGCCGAGCTCGGTCTGACCCTGCCCGACGTCGTCCCGCCGCTGGCCGCGTACCAGCCGGCCGTGCAGAGCGGCCCGTACATCTACACCGCCGGGCAGCTCCCGATGGTCGACGGCAAGCTTCCGGTCACCGGCAAGGTCGGCGCGGAGGTCACCCCGGAGGAGGCCAAGGAGCTGGCGCGTACGTGCGCGCTGAACGCCCTGGCCGCCGTCAAGTCCGTCGCCGGTGACCTGGACCGCATCGCGCGCGTGGTGAAGGTCGTCGGCTTCGTGGCCTCGGCCTCGGACTTCACGGGCCAGCCCGCGGTGCTGAACGGCGCGAGCGAACTGCTCGGCGCGGTCCTCGGCGACAAGGGCGTGCACGCGCGCAGCGCGGTGGGCGTGGCGGTGCTGCCGCTGGACGCCCCGGTGGAGGTCGAGATCCAGGTGGAGCTCGCGTAGCACCCTTCGGAGCGCGCACAGGCCCTTTCCGCGGGCCTTTTCCGCAGGCCCGGGTGCGGCATCGGCCCCGGGGGCCACTCGAACATCCGCCCGTCACGGGATAGCCTCGCGCCCATGGCGAACGGTCAGTGGTACCCCCCGGAGTGGCCGGACCGCATCCGCGCACTGGCGGCCGGCACACTCACGCCGGTCACCCCGAAGCGCGCGGCCACCGTCATGCTCCTGAAGGACACGGGCACCGGCCCGGCCGTCCACATGCTGCGCAGACGCGCCTCCATGGCCTTCGCCGGAGGCGCGTACGCGTATCCGGGCGGCGGCGTCGACCCCCGGGACGACGATCACCAGGTCCGCTGGGCGGGCCCCACGCGCGCGTGGTGGGCGGACCGGCTCGGCGTCGACGAGACGGCGGCCCAGGCGATCGTCTGCGCGGCCGTACGGGAGACGTACGAGGAGGCGGGCGTCCTGCTCGCCGGACCGGCGCCCGACGCGGTCGTCGGCGACACCACCGGGGCCGACTGGGAGGCGGACCGTGCCGCCCTGGTCGCCCGGGACCTGTCCTTCGCGGAGTTCCTGGACCGCCGCGGCTTGGTCCTGCGCTCCGACCTGCTCGGCGCCTGGACCCGCTGGATCACCCCCGAGTTCGAGGCCCGCCGCTACGACACCTGGTTCTTCGTGGCCGCCCTTCCCGAGGGACAGCGCACCCGCAACGCCTCCACCGAAGCGGACCGTACGGTGTGGATCGCCCCGGGCGAGGCGGCGGCCGGCTACGACAAGGGCGAGCTGCTCATGATGCCGCCGACCCTCGCGACCCTGCGCCAGCTGACGCCGTACGACACGGCCGCCCGGGCGCTCGCGGACGCCCCGGGGCGTGACCTCACGCCCGTGCTGGCCACCGCCCGCCTCGTGGACGACGAGATCGTGCTCTCCTGGCCGGGCCACGACGAGTTCACCAAGCACATCCCGACCACCGGTGGAGCCACCGCATGACGGACGCAGCAGCCCTTCCCGGCCAGCCCCGTGGCGGTGTCCTCACCGGCCCCGCCACCGCGCGGGCCGTCAACGTCCTGGCCCCCAACCCGTCGGCGATGACCCTGGACGGCACGAACACCTGGATCCTCTCCGAGCCCGACTCGGACCTGGCCGTGGTGGTCGACCCGGGCCCGCTCGACGACGGACACCTGCGCCATGTCGTCGCCACGGCGGAGCAGGCCGGCAAGCGCGTCGCCCTGACGCTGCTGACCCATGGCCACCCCGACCACGCCGAGGGCGCCGGGCGGTTCGCCGAACTGACCGGCACGCGCGTGCGTGCGCTCGATCCGGCCCTCCGGCTGGGCGACGAGGGCCTGGCCGCCGGGGACGTGATCACCGTCGGCGGCCTCGAACTGAAGGTCGTACCGACCCCCGGCCACACCGCCGACTCCCTCTCCTTCCACCTCCCGGCGGACCAGGCGGTCCTGACCGGCGACACGATCCTCGGCCGCGGTACGACGGTCGTGGCCCACCCCGACGGCCGCCTCGGCGACTACCTGGACTCCCTGCGGCGCCTCAGGTCCCTCTCGGTGGACGACGGCGTCCACACGGTGCTGCCGGGCCACGGACCGGTCCTGGAGGACGCCCAGGGCGTCGTCGAGTACTACCTCGCCCACCGGGCCAAGCGCCTCGCGCAGGTGGAAACGGCCGTCGAGGACGGCTACCGCACCCCCACCGAGGTCGTCGCCCACGTCTACGCGGACGTGGACCGCTCCCTGTGGCCGGCGGCGGAACTGTCGGTGCGGGCGCAGTTGGACTACCTGGAGGAGCACGGGCTCATCTGACCGTGCCCGAGCACGATCGACCGTGCCCCTGTACGACGTCGGGCCCCGTCTCCGCGAGG
>NZ_JBHUQX010000413.1:0-8267 GCF_042674225.1 Streptomyces sp. NPDC056948 | reverse complement strand
AGTCGCTGCTGATCCGCTCGGCCCGCAAGGTCGCGGCCGACATCTACCAGCAGTACGGCGCCGCCTGGGACGCCTCCGCCCAGGCGAACCAGGCCCATCAGGCCCAGCACAACCACCCGGGCCAGATGCAGGGCCACGCGGGGGCCGGCGCATGACCGCTGTCGACCACCAGTTGGTCAAGCGGTTCCGCCAGGACGCCGGCGACCGTATCGCCGAGCAGCGCCGACAGGACCAGGTCAGCAACGTCACTCCGATGTCCACGGAGGACGAGCGGCAGTACGCGCGTGCCGTCATAGCCCAGATACTGGAGGAGTACGCCCGCGCGGAGATCAACGCGGGCCGTACGCCGCTGGACGCCGAGACCGAGGAGCAGTACGCGGCCGCCGTGCACGCCGCGCTGTTCGGCGTCGGCCGGCTCCAGCCGCTGCTGGACAACCCTGACGTCGAGAACATCGACATCAACGGCTTCGACCAGGTGTTCGTCGGATACGCCGACGGCCGCGAGGTGACGGGCGACCCCGTCGCCGAGACCGACGAGGAACTCGTCGAGCTCATCCAGGTGCTGGGCGCGTACTCGGGTCTGTCCTCCCGCCCCTTCGACTCGGCCAACCCCCAGCTCGACCTCCGGCTCCCCGACGGTTCGCGTCTGTCGGCCGTCATGGACGTCACCCGGCGCCCCGCCCTGTCCATCCGCCGCGCGCGCATGGGCAAGGTGTTCATCTCCGACCTCGTCGGCAACGGCACGGTGACGCCCGAGGTCGCCCACTTCATGGCCTGCGCGGTCCGCGCCCGCAAGAACATCATGATCGCGGGAGCCACCAACGCCGGTAAGACGACGCTCCTTCGGGCCCTCGCCAACGAGATCCCCCCGAACGAGCGCCTCATCACCGTCGAGCGGGCCCTGGAGCTCGGCCTCGACACCTTCGCCGATCTGCACCCCAACGTCGTCGCCTTCGAGGAACGCCTGCCCAACTCCGAGGGCCAGGGCATGATCTCGATGGCGGAGCTGGTGCGACGCTCACTGCGTATGAACCCCTCACGCGTCATCGTCGGTGAGGTCCTCGGCGACGAGATCGTCACCATGCTCAACGCGATGTCGCAGGGCAACGACGGCTCGCTGTCCACGATCCACGCCAACAGCTCCCACGAGGTCTTCAACCGTATTTCCACGTACGCGTTGCAGGCCAGGGAGCGGCTGCCCATCGAGGCCAGCCAGATGCTGATCGCGGGCGCGGTGAACTTCGTCGTCTTCATCCAGCGGCGCAACAACTACGGCAACGGCGGCCGCCTCCAGCGCATGGTCACCTCCGTCCGCGAGGTCAACGGCGTCGACGGACGCGTCCTGTCCAGCGAGGTGTTCGCGGAGGCTCCCGACGGCCGCGTCGTACCGCACGCCCCCATAGCCTGCGTGGAGGAACTGATGGCACACGGCTACCGGCCGACCGGGACCTGGGGGTGACGGGCGTGAACACGACTCTCGCGGCACTCGGCTCGCTCGGCTCCATGGGCGGCCTGTTCTCCACCACCGTCCTGTACTCGATGGGCAGCGGCGTCGCCGTCGGCGGCGGCATCGCGCTCTTCCTCGTCGCCGTACGCGGACTGCCCGTCAAGCCCGACCACGAGAAGCAGAAGGCCGCCGAGCGGGCGAACGAGCTGATCCGCTTCGCCGGCCGGCGCGGCTCGCTCGCGGCCATCGTCGGCCTCGTCGTCCTCCTCCTCACCCGCTGGGCGGTCGCGGGCATCGCGGCCGGCGTCCTCGTCTTCTTCTGGGACCGCCTGTTCGGCGGCGCCGGTGAGGAACGGGCCGCCATGCGGCGCGTGGAGGCCCTCGCCTCCTGGACGGAGTCCCTGCGCGACACCATCGCCGGCGCGGTGGGCCTCGAACAGGCCATCCCGGCCTCCGCCCGCGCCGCGGCCCCGGTCCTGCGCCCCCACCTCGACGCCCTCGTCGACCGCCTGCGCTCCCGCACCCCGCTGCCCGAGGCGCTCCAGCAGCTCGCCGACGAGATCGACGACGCCTCCGCCGACATCATCGTCGCGGCCCTGATCCTCAACGCCCGCCTGCGCGGCCCCGGTCTGCGCCAAGTGCTCGGCGCCCTCGCCAAGTCGGCCCGCGAGGAGGTCGACATGCGGCAGCGCGTGATGGCGCAGCGGTCGTCCACGCGGCGGTCGGTGCAGATCGTCGTAGCGGTCTCGATCTCCTTCGTCCTCGGCCTGTCGATCTTCAACCGCGAATTCGTGGAGCCGTACGGCACGCCCGCCGGCCAGCTCGTCCTGGCCTGTGTCTGCGGCCTGTTCGCGCTCGGCTTCTGGTGGCTGCGCAAGCTGTCCACCATCGAGACGCCCGAGCGCTTCCTGGTGCGGGACGAGGCAGCCGTCCAGTTCGTCCGTCCCAGGACGCCGTCGCAGGAGTCGCAGCAGTCCCAGCAACTGCCGCAGGAAGAGGGGGCACGCCGATGAACCTCACGATGCCGCTCGTCGTCGGCGCCGTCATCGGCCTGGGCATCTACGCCCTCGTCCGCGCCCTCATGCCCAGCAAGCGGAGCGCGATCTCACAGGTCGCGCGGATCGACGCGATGCGGGCGCGCGGCTCGGCGTACGAATCGGCGCGCCGCGAACGGGAGAAGGGGCGCCTCGGCGCAGTGCGGGCCGAAGTCGGCCTGCGGGTCTCCGAGTTCTATCTGCAGCAGGGCTGGGAGCAGCGCTCGCTGCGCGCGGACCTTGCGGTGCTGGAGCGAAGCTGGGAGAAGTTCCTGGCGACGAAGGTGCTGCTGGGTGTGGCGGGCCTGTTCTTCGGCCCGTTCCTGTTCGCCATCGTCTGGACCCTGGGCGTCGGCAAGAGCCCGATCATCCCGGTGTGGCTGGCGCTGCTGTTCGCGGTGGTCTTCTTCTTCCTGCCCGACCTCGAGGTACGGCGGGACGCCGCCGACAAGCGGCGCGACCTGCGGCGCGTGATCGGCGCGTACCTCGACCTGGTCTCCATGAGCCTCGCCGGCGGACGCGGTCTGCCGGAGGCCCTGATGGCGGCGGCGGAGATATCGGACGGCTGGGCCAACCAGCGCATCCGCAACGCCCTGTCCGACGCCCGTATCACCGGCCTCAGCCAGTGGCAGGCGCTCGGCCAGCTCGGCGAGGAGATCGGCGTCGAGGAGCTCAAGGACCTCTCCGCCTCCCTGGCCCTGGTCGCGGACGACGGAGCGAAGGTCCGCGAGTCCCTCGCCTCCCGCGCCGAGACCATGCGGCACCGCGAGCTCGCCGAGATCGAGGGCAGCGCGGGTGAGAAGTCCCAGTCGATGCTCGTGGCGCAGCTCCTGCTGTGCGCCGGGTTCCTGGTGTTCCTGATCTTTCCGGCGGCGATGCGGGTGTTCCAGGTGCAGTGAACCGTGCATGAGCCTTGCAGCGACCTTCACAACTCCAGAACTTCCCGGAACCGATTTCGAAAGGACAAGACGTCATGAACGGACGTAACTTCCACACCGGCATCCCGGCCGTGGACTTCCTCGTCACCTTCCTCCAGGCCCGCACCGAGCGAGCCCGCTCCGGCGAGCTGGACCGCGGTGCCTCCGCGGTCGAGTGGGTCATCATCTCCGCGGTCGTCGTGGCGATCGTCGGTGTCGTGGCCGCCATCATCAACGCCGCGCTGAGCGAGGGCGCCAACAAGGTCGGCGACTGCATCAAGGGCGCGGACGCGGGCAAGACCTGCTGATCGCCGATTGCTTGATCGCCGATCGCCTGATCGTCGTAGAGACAGCCGCAGGGACAGACGTAAGGACAACGGGGTCACGGGGATGCCGGCAGACGTGAGCAGACGGGTACGCCGCAGGGTGGAGGCCGCACGGAAGAGGGCGGCCGCCCGCGGTGACTCAGGCATGACCGCGATCGAGTTCGTGCTGCTCACTCCGGTGCTGTTCTTCATGATCTTCGCGACGGTGCAGTTCGCCCTGTACTTCTTCGCGGACCACGTGGCCCAGGCGGCGGCCCAGGCGGGAGCGCGCAAGGCGCGTGCCACGGCCGACGAACGCCCGGGTGCCTGGCGGGGCGAGGCGCAGGACGTGGTGGACGCGTACATCCGCCAACTGGGCCCGCAACTGGTGCTGGGGCCGGACGTCAAGATGCTCCAGCCGGACCAGAACACGGTGGGCGTGGAGATCGCGGCGCAGGTGCCGACGGTGTTCCCCGGGCTGGATCTGACGGTGCACGCGCGGTCGGCGGGCCCGGTGGAACGGTTCGTTCAGGAGGAGAACTGATGGCTCTCTCTCCTCCTGCCGTTCCTTCGACTCCCTCGAAGGACGGCCGGTCCACGGACGATCGGGCTACCGACGATCGGGCTACGGACGACCGGGGCCTCTCCACCATCGAGGTCGTGATCCTCGCCCCGGTGATGATCCTGTTCATCCTCGTCCTGGTGGCCTTCGGCCAGCTCGTGGACGGCCGCGGGGCGCTCGACGGAGCGGCCCGGGACGCGGCCCGCGCGGGCTCGATCCAGAAGAACCACGGCACCGCCATGGCCGAGGCGAAGAAGGCCGCGGAGGCGAACCTTACGGACGTCTGCTCGGGCCCCGTGTCGGTCGTCCAGACGAGCGAGGGCTTCGAGCCCGACACCATCTTCACGGTCGAGGTGAGCTGCGAGGTGCGAGGCCTCGCCATGCTCGGCCTCGACGTCCCGACGACGCTGACGGCGAGCTTCAGCTCTCCGCTGGACCCCTTCCGGAGGTCGGCGTGAGCCACCGCCCGTCCCTGCGCTCCTGGTGGGCGTCCCGCAGCGCGCGTCTGGACGACCGCGGCTCGGGCGCCGGCGCGGTCATCATCTTCACGCTGGTCTTCCTCTCCCTCTCCGCGTTCGTGATCGACGGCGGCCTGTCCATCTCCAAGCGGGAACGGGCGGCCGACATCGCGGAACAGGCGGCCCGTTTCGCCGCTCAGGACATCGACCGCGAGGCCCTCTACGACGACGTGGGCGGCCCCGCCCCGATCAACTTCGGGAACTGCAACGCCCGTGTGAAGGCCTTCGCCCGCGAGATGGACATGACGGGCGCGGACATCGCGGCGACCCACTGCGTGGCGGCGACCGCCGAGCAGGTGGAGGTCGACGTGCAGCTCACCTACTCCCCGGTCTTCACGGGGATGTTCTACGGCGGCGACGTGGTCGTCCACGGGCAGGCGGTGGCACAGAACGAGGTCCAGTGAGGCCCTGTCACCCTCGCTGAGCACCGATCCCCCCCACTGGAGGTACACCCCCATGCGCACACGCACGACCACGGCGGCCGCGACCGCCCTGACCGCGGCGGTGGCGCTGCTGCTGACGGGCTGCGGTGGCTCGGAGACGGCGGACAAGAAGGACGACGACAAGATCGCGGGAGCGGACGCGGGGTCGGGTTCGTCGAACCCGTCGGCGTCGGCCCCGGCCGACGACATCGACCGGCCGGAGATCAAGCTGCCGGCGGATGTGAAGAACGTCTTCGAGGAGACGCAGACCGGCGACGCGAAGAAGGACGCGATCCTGGCCGACAACGAGCGGCGTATCAACTCCATCGACGAGGCGATCACCGCCGACGCCAAGAAGTACCCCGCGCTGAAGTTCTACTCCAAGGACGACGCGCTGGCTTCGGCGGCCTCCTACATCATGTCCTTCCGCAACGAGAACCGGAGCTTCACCGGCGAGACCCGGTACTACGACCGCGAGGTCACCTTCCACAAGGACGGCGCCGCCTCCGTCACGTACTGCATGGACGCGACACGGACGTACCCGAAGGACGGTACGACCGACAAGGTCGACAGGTCGGTGAAGGCGTCCCCCAGCGACTACGTCTTCTACAGCACCCGTCTGGAAAAGGACGCGAAGGGCGTGTGGCAGACCGCCACCGTCTCGTCCACGGAGGCCGCCAAGAGGTGCATGTGATGAGCCGTACGACAGTGCTGCGCGCCGTCGCGGCGTCGACCCTGGCCGTTGCCGTGGCTGCCGTTCCGTCCACGGCCACTGCCGGTGGGGGAAAGGGCGGTGGCGAGAAGGGCAGCTACGAAGGCAGCGCCGAGGGCTCGTCGAAGGAAGGTGTCATCAGGGCCAGGACCAAGGTCACGGTCACCACTGACGGCGGTTCCCGATCCTCCACGGGAACCCTGACCCCCTCGAACAGCAACTGGACACCGCCGGCCTGCTGGTACGAGCCCTCGTTCTCGCCCAAGGAGATCGAGACCGCGGTGAACGCGTGGCGGAGCATCGACGGGTTCGTGTTCCGCGGGGTCGGAAACGCCGTCGGCGACATGATGGACCACCGCTACAAAGACGGGCATCCCTACAAGGACTACAACCTCGACAAGCAGGGCGAGGGAATGTTCTGGGCGGCGGTGAAGAACCCGAAGCGCAAGGACGACCCCGAAGCGAACTCCTGCGACAAGCAACCCTTCTGGGTCGACGAGGGCGAACCCCCCAAGGAACCCCTGGCCGTCTCCCCCCAGGTCCTCGCCGAGTACGCCTACGACGAACTCCCCGTCCCCGACACCGAGATCAAGATGGCTCCGACGGGCAAGTCGACCGTCAACCTGCCCACCTGGATCTGGCTCGACAAGGTCAAGTTCAAGAAGCTATCGGTGACAGCGAGCCTCCCCGGCACGGGCCTGTCGGCGACCACCACCGCCGAACCCGTCTCCCTGCACCTCGAACCGGGCACGCCCGACGCCGAGACCTACCCCGCCTCCGGCGAATGCGCGATCAACGAAGACGGCAGCATCGGCGAACCGTATGCGAAGGGCAAGGCCGGCAAGACGCCGCCCTGCGGAGTGAGCTACCTGCGCTCCACGGGCGATGACGAGTCCTACCCGCTGAGCGCCACGGTCACCTGGAAGATCAACTGGACGAGCACGAACGGCGACGGCGGCGACCTCCCCGACGGCACATTCGGTACGACACAGGACGTGACGGTGCAGGAGATCCAGTCGGTGAACCGCTGATCCGGAACATTCGACGGATCTGCACACCGTTCACCGCGAGGTCGTAGGCATCCCGGGCAGGACCCGCGCTCGGCTCATTTCCGTCGCCGCGCAATACATTCGTGTATCGCGAAGCGGCGGGAGATGTGAAGAGGGCGGGTCGCCCGGTGACCGAACGGTCACACCCATGAATTCGGCCCCCGAAATCCACCGCATCCCCATAACCACTGGCTGGCCGTCCCTTCTCACGACGTGCTTTGATCGGTTGCGCTCGAGCACTTCGAATTATTGAAACGAAGGGAACCGCCCCCCATGGCCTTCACCCCGCAGATCGACACCGCCCAGATGTCCGACGCCGAGCTGGACACCATCGCCGGCGGCCAGGCGGGTGCCGCCGCGGGTGCCGGCGCCGCAGCCGGTCTCTACGTCGAGACCTCGGCCGCCGGCCTCAACGCCGGCCTCGGCGGCGGCGCGGGCCTCGCCGTCTCGCCCCAGGGCATCGCGGCGGACCTGCACCTCAACGCCGCGGTCGCTTCCTGACGAAGGCATGCGAAAGGCCCCGGATCTCCGGATTCGGGGCCTTTTCATGTCTCCAGCAAAGCGGGCTACTTACCCCCGCCATCCCCCTTGCCGCCTTTACCGCCCTTACCGCCCCGCTTGTCCTCGGTCTTCATCGCGTCGTTCGCCTTCTTGGCAAGCTCGTCGTCAAGCTTCTTGAACTCGCGAACAACCGCATCGGACATACTCGCCAGCGCATCGAGCTGCTGCGTGATGTCCTCGCGCCCGTCTTCCCAGTTGGACTCGAAATCCCCGAGCGCGTCATTGACACTGCCGTCGCCGATGTCGTCCTTGTAGGACTCGAAAAGTTTCTTGGTGTGATTCAGACGGGTCTTGAGGGAACGCAGCCTGCGCCCGTAGCCCTCCAGCTCGGTCAGCGGGAGCGCGAGGTCGCTCTTGCCCTTGCCCATGTGGCAGTCCCCCAACGTCCGGCACTCTGATCCCATCTGAACCGTACCGCGAGCCGATCTTTCCGTCGAACGGTTGTGCCTTGTAAGTTCACGTGTGCATACGGTTGTTGACGTTGATGTGCGCGTGACGGGGGTTGCGGTATGGCGGGGCACAGGCCGGCGGACTGGCATGTCCTGGACTTGGACAAGGACCCGACGCCGGGCGACCCGCAACGGGTGCGCACGCTCGCGAAGCAGTTGCACGACTTCGCCGACGATGTCTCCGACGCGTTGCGTCTGGTCAAGGGCATGGCGGGGGAGGGCACGCTTCTGGAGTGGGCGGGCAAGTCCGCGGATGTCTTCAAGGAGGACTTCGCGGATGTCCCGAAGAAC
>NZ_JBHUQX010000412.1:0-8326 GCF_042674225.1 Streptomyces sp. NPDC056948 | reverse complement strand
GCAGACGTGGCCGTCCCCTGAGCTCGAGATGTCGAGTAATGGAGCACGAGGCTCCGGACGTCACTCGCGTACGGCAGTCCGCTCGCGTACGGCGTTGCGTTCCCGGGCCTGATCGCGGGCGTCCCGGCGGAATACCCACGCCATCTCGGGCTCCATCACCCCGCGGAACAGCCGCCGTACCGGCGGGGTGCACAGCGCGGTCACGACCACGGCCGCGACGGCCGCGACGACGAGTTCGCCCAGGGGCCGGTGGACCCACTCCGGCTCGTACCAGCCCCAGAACTTGGACCCCTGGGCGACGAAACCGTGCAGCAGATAGCCGTACAGCGTGCCCGCGCCCAGCACCGTGAACCACGCCCGGCGCCCGGGCACCCACGAGAGGAAGCAGGCCACCAGGACCAGCGAGCAGCCGAAGATCACCAGCGTCATGACGGGCCCGGACCAGGAGGGCGCGGCGAGCTCGTCCGCGCTGTCGCGGTGGTAGAACCAGGCGCCCGTCATCCGCGGCACCGCCCAGTAGGCCACGGCGAGCGCGGCGGCGAAGACCGGCACGGCGAGGATGCGCACCTTGCGGCGGCGCACCAGCCGGAAGTGCTCCGGCTTCAGGCACAGACCGAGGACGAAGTACGGCAGGAACTGCAGGGTGCGCTGCAGATCGAGGTCGTTGCCGACGTTCGGCGAGAGCGTCGCCAGCATCGCGATGACAAGGGCGATCGGCAGCGGCCACCGCACATGCCGCCACACCGGCGTGGTCAGCCGCCAGATGAACAGCGCCGCCAGGAACCAGGTCAGATAGAGGGGGTCCAGCAGGCTGATCGGCCGGTCCGGTTCCTGGTCGGTCCACCGGGTGAACAGGGTGTACGCCGTCTCGAAGACGACATACGGAACGGCGAGCCCGGTGATCAGACGTCTGATGCGCCCCGGGCCGGCGTCGAAGGAGCGCGAGAAGTAGCCGGAGATGATGATGAACGCCGGCATGTGGAAGGCGTACACCACCATGTACAGCGCGCTCGCCGCCCGGCTGCCGTCCCGCAACGGCTCCCAGGAGTGCCCCATGGCCACCAGCACGATCGCCAGATACTTGGCGTTGTCGAAGAAGGCGTCCCGATGCCCGGACCGCTGCGCGGGGGCGGCGGCCTCGGACGCCTCTTTCCGCCCCGGCCCGCCGTCGGCCGGCGCGACGGCGCGCATGCGCAGGGTTTCCTCGCTCATCGAGCCTCCCGCGCACGGTGGGGGGAACCGGAACGGGCGCGGGCGCATCTTGCCGGAGTTACGGCAGTGGGGTGCCGGTGAGACATCCCCGCCGTCTCACCGCTGCCGGGGCCGCGTAAACCGCTTTCCGGCGCGATGTCGTATGGATCACAGCCACGGCGACGGTACCGCCGCGCCGGACGCCTGGGAGCGCGCCGGCACCGTCGCACGCGGGCTTCAGCTCACCGAGCAGGCGGCGCCGTTCAGCGTGAACGCCGTGGGGCTGGGGTTCGCGCTCGACCGGGTGGCCGTGAAGCCGAGGGTGACCGAGCCGGCCGCGGGGATCGTCGCGGTGTACGAGGCGGCCGCGACGCTGACCTCGGAGCCGCTCTGTGTCGCCGTGCCGCCCCAGAGGTTGGTGATGCGCTGGCTGTCGGGGAAGGTCCAGCGCAGCGTCCAGCCGTTGATCGCCGACGTGCCGGTGTTGCGCAGGACGATCTCGCCCTGGAAGCCGCCGGGCCAGCTGCTCGTCACCCGGTAGCCGACGCCGCAGGCCGACGGTGAGCCGCCGGGGGAGGTCGTGACCGTCACCGTGGCCGAGCGGGGTGACCGGTTGCCCGCGGCGTCACGGGCGTAGACGGCGAAGGTGTGGGATGTGGCGGGCGTCAGGCCGGTCAGCGTGGCGCGGGTGGTCGCCGTGGTGGTGGCGACCGTCTCGGCGGTGCCGTTGACCCGGACGACGTCATAGCCGGTGACGCCCGTCGCGTCGGTGGCGGCGGCCCAGGTCAGGGTGACGGACGAGGAGGTCACCCCGGAGGCGGTCGGGGTGCCGGGAGCCGTCGGGGGAGTGGTGTCGCCTCCGCCGGAGGAGTAGATCGCGGCCTCCTTGGCGGTGGCGGCGATCCCGTTCGCGCCGTTGAAGAGCCGCTGCCCCCAGGACGTGAGCTGGTTCGGGTCGAAGTTCGTGACCATGTCCAGATACTCGACCCCGCCTCCGTTGCCGCTCCAGGACCAGCCGAGATAGCCGAGGCGGAGCTGCTGGGAGACGGCCAGGATGGTGTCCTCGTCGGGGTTGCCGTCCGAGTGGTCGTGGCCGAACTCGCCTACGACGATGGGGAGTCTGGCCGTGACGAAGCGGTTCAGATAGTCGGTGATCTCGGCGGCGGTGTCGAAGACGCCGTACATGTGGATCGAGAAGACCGTGTTGGCGTCCGGGTCGGCGGCGAACACCGAGGCGGCGTTGTCCCGCATGGTGAATGCCCAGTCCTGGCCCCAGTTGGGCGCGTCCACCATGATCGTGTGGTCGAATCCGGCGCCGCGCAGCTTTTGAATGGCCGCTTTGGTGTCGGCCGTCCAGCTCGCGTAGTTGGTGTTGCCGTACGGCTCGTTGCCGATGTTGACGATGACGTAGTCCTCCTGACCGGTCAGCGCGCTCTGCACGCTGATCCAGTACTCGGCGGCGCGGGCGAGCGTGACGGCTCCGCTCTGCTCGCCGTAGCCGGTGGTGTCGTGGACCTCCAGCACGCAGATCAGCCGGTTCTGCTTGCACTGGGAGACCACGTTCGCCACGTCGGCGGTGTCGTTGCGGGTCCAGCGGTCACCGCTGGAGAGGACGACACGGACGGTGTTGGCGCCCTTCGCCTTGATGTGGGAGAGGGAGCTGATCCGGTCCGGGTACCAGGTGTGGGCGTGGTTGACGCCGCGCATCACGAAGTCGTTCCCGGACGCTTCCAGGAGGCGGCCGTTCTCGACGCGGAAGCCGGTGGGCGCGGCCTGCGCCGGTGTGCTGAGGGAGAGGAAGGAGAGCAGGAGTCCCAGCAGGGCGGCGGCCACGCCGGCCACTCGGGGGACGGAGGCTGTGCGGGATCTCATGGCGGCTCCAGAAGGGGTGAAGGGGAGTCGTGCCCTGGTCCGCGCCCGCCGTCAGGCGGCCGGGGTCTTCGCCGTGCACGTGACGGTCGCCGCCGGGGTCCCGGCCGTTGCCGGGGCGGTGGCGACGAAGCCGAACGTGGCGCTCGCGCCGGGGGCCAGCGCGCCGTTCCACGCCGCGTTCGTCACGGTGGCCGTGCCGTCGGCGGCCGTCGTGTGGGTGCCGTTCCAGACCTGGGTGAGACGCGCGCCGCCCGCCGGTACGACGGTCGCGGTCCAGCCCGAGGCGGCGGAGTCGGACGTGTTCGTCACCGTCACCTCGCCCTGATAGCCGCCCTGCCAGGAGGAGACGGCCCGGAACCGCGCGACGCAGGCCCCGGGTTCCTCGCCGGGGTCACCAGGGTCGCCCGGGTCCTGCGGGACGCCCGCGTCGAGGACGGCAGCCAGGGCCGGGTACCAGCGGGTGGCGATCTTGTCGTCACCGGAGGCGTTGGGGTGCACGCCGTCGTACGTGTCGCCGGCCGTGCTGAACCCCGTCCACTGGTCGACCACGGTGACCGGGGAGCGGTCGGTGCTGGTCGCCCGGGCCCAGGCGGGAATCCGCGCGTTGAAGTCGACCACGCGCTGTGCACAGGCCGCGCAACTGCTCGGATTCATCGGGATGAGCTGCGCGACGAGGATCCGCATGTCCGGATCGGAGGCCCTCATCTGCGTCACGAGCTTGGTGTAGGCGGCGAGGATGCGGTCGGGGGCGATGCTGCTCCAGACGTCGTTCGTGCCGAAGTGCATGACAACGATGTCCGGGCGGGTGGCGGCAAGCCTTCCCGGCAGCAGGTTCTGGTCGGCGACGTTCGTCACCAACTCACCGCCGTGGCCCTCGTTGTCGCCGTCGTGCGCCTGTCCGCACCCCTGCGTGGGGAGGGTGCCGACGAAGTCGATGTCCGTGTATCCGTTGTTGACGAGCCGGTTCCACAACACGGCGCGCCAGCAGCCCGGCGAGCCGGTGATCGAGTCGCCGAGCGGCATGACGCGGACGGGGTCCGCGGTCGGAGCGGCCGTCGCGCGGGGTGCGACGGTCAGGCCGAGGGGGAGGAGCAGGGTGGCCAGGAGGCCGAGAACCGTGACGATCCGTAAGTGCGGGGACGAGCGGCGGGTGCTGCGCATGGTGGTCCCTTCCCTGAGTGAGGTGGGAGCGCTCCCATGACATCAAGCCATTGTTGTCATTGACGCGTCAAGAGGTTGGGCGTGCCGGGCCGGACCGCTCGGGGCGGGCCCTCTCGGCAACGCTCGGGGGGAAGTCGGCTGATCGCGTGCAGTCATCACCGCTATGGGTTCAACTGCCGTTCCGCCTTCTGCCGACCCGAAGTCCCCGCTGTGTCAGAAGTGTTGACCGCGTTGTGAAAGCGTTTTAACTTCCCTTCACCGGACACGCCGAGGTGAGGGGGAGTCGTGGCAACTGCCTTACGGGAACGAGCAGGTGCGAAGGGGGTGACTCCCTCTCATCGTGGCTCAGGCGGGGTGCAGCGCAAGCTTAAACGTTTTCAGAGCCGGGCACTGTTCCTGCTCATGCTGCCCGGGGTCGCCTACTTCCTGCTGTTCCACTACGGCGCACTCGCCGGCAACGTCATCGCGTTCAAGGAGTACGTGCCGTTCGACGGCCTCCTGGGCAGCCCCTGGGTGGGTCTGGGCAACTTCCAGCGCATGTTCGAGGACGCGGCGTTCTGGGACTCGGTCCTCAACACCCTCTGGATCGCCGTCCTCCAGCTTGTCTTCTACTTCCCGGTGCCGCTCGGTCTCGCCCTGCTGCTGCACACCCTCACCTGGAGCTCGGTGCGCCGGTTCGTGCAGTCGGTGGCGTATCTGCCGCACTTCATCTCGTGGGTGATCGTCGTAGCGCTCTTCCAGCAGGTGCTCGGGGACACCGGCCTGCTCAACAGCGGCCTCAGCGGGGCCGGTCTGCACACCGTCGACATCATCGGCAACCCGGACGCCTTCCAGCCGCTCGTCGTCGCCCAGGTCATCTGGAAGGACGCCGGCTGGGGCACGATCATCTTCCTCGCCGCGCTCGCCCAGGTCGACGAGCAGCAGTACGAGGCGGCCGCCATCGACGGCGCCGGCCCCTGGCGGCGCTTCTGGCACGTCACCCTGCCCGCCATCCGCCCGGTCGTCGTGCTGCTGCTCATCATGCGGCTCGGCGACATCCTCTCCGTCGGCTTCGAGCAGATGCTGCTGCAACGCGACGCGGTCGGACCGGAGACCGCCGAGGTCATCGACACCTTCGTCTACTACCAGGGCATCGTCGGCGGCGACTACGGCTTCGCGGCGGCCGCGGGCCTGTTCAAGGGCCTCGTCGGCGCCCTGCTCGTCTACGCGGCCAACAAGGCCGCCCACCGCCTCGGCGAACAGGGGGTCTACAGGTGAGCGCGTCCGCCCGGCCCGGCTGGATGGAGAAGCCCCGGCCGCTCACCCAGACCGCGAAGGCACTCGCCCTGGCCACGGTCGTGCTGCTGGTGTGCGTGCCGTTCCTGGTGATCGTGTCGACGTCCCTGGCCTCCACTCAGGAGGTCGTCGACAACGGCGGCTGGGTGCTGTGGCCCAGCGAGCCCACGCTCGACGCCTACCGCGACATCTTCGACGGCGGCATCGTCACCCACGCCCTGGGCGTCAGCGCGGGCGTGACGATCGCGGGCACCCTGCTCAGCCTCGCCTGCACCGTGACCCTGGCCTACGCGCTGTCCCGCCCGGGGGTCTTCGGCGGCAAACCCGTGCTGCTGCTGGTGCTGTTCACCTTCCTCTTCCCGCCCGGCATGATCCCGAGCTTCCTGCTCGTCAAGGAACTCGGCCTGCTCGACTCGTACGCCTCGCTCGTGCTGCCCGTCCTGGTCAACGTGTTCAACCTGGTCGTGCTGCGCGGCTTCTTCCAGTCGATCCCCGAGGAGCTGTACGAGGCGGCCCGGCTGGACGGGGCGGGGGACTGGCGGGTGCTGGTGTCGGTGGTGCTGCCGCTGTCCAAGGCCGCGCTCGCCGTCGTCGGCCTGTTCTACGCCGTCGCCTACTGGAACTCCTGGTTCTACGCCTCGCTGTACCTGGAGAGCGACCACTGGCCGCTCCAGCAGGTGCTGCGCACCTATGTGGTGGCCGGGGCCGGACTCACCGACGCGACGACCGGCGAGGCGACCGTCACCGCCCCGCAGACCGTGCAGATGGCGGTGCTCGTGATCGCCACCGTGCCGATCCTGCTGGTCTACCCCTTCCTGCAGAAGTACTTCACCAAGGGCGTGCTCACCGGCGCCATCAAGAGCTGACACAAGCCGACACGAGGTGATTCACCCATGCCCCGCATGTCCCGACGCACGCTCCTGCGCTCCATGGCCGCGGGCGGCGCCGCCGCCTGCGTCCCCGGTCTGCTGACCGCCTGCTCCTCGGGGTCCGGCGACGGCGACGTCTCCAACGCCGGGAAGAAGCTCGCCCCCTGGCCCGCCCACCGTCCCGCCACCGGCCCGAAGCCGGACCTGGCCCCCACGGAGGAGGGCGTCCAGGCCGGATACACGACCTACCCCTCCGACCTGGCCAAGTCGGTCTCCCGTACCCCGGGCGACGGCTCCACCGTCCGCGTCATGACCGTCTCGTTCGGCACGCCGCCCAAGCCCGCCTCGGCGAACCGGTTCTGGGCGGCCGTCGAGAAGGCCCTCGGCGTGAAGATCGAGTACACGATCATCTCCCAGGCCGACTACCAGAAGAAGATGGCGACGGTCATGGCGGGCGACGCCGACGCCCTGCCCGACATCATCAACATGTTCTCCGGCTTCACCCTGCCCCGCGAGGCACAGTTCGTGCAGCGGCGCGCCCAGGACCTCACCCCGCACCTGTCCGGCGAGGCGATCGCCGACTACCCGAACCTCGCCCACATCCCCACCCACGCCTGGCGCGACATGGGCCGCATCGGCGGACGGATCTACGGCATCCCGCTGGAGCGCCCGCTGCCCGGGTCGACCCTGTGGATCAACCAGGACATGTTCGCCGACGCGGGCATGAAGGAGGGCTGGACGGCCGAGGACTTCACTGCCGTGGCACGGCGGGGCACGCGCGGGAAGACGTACATGCTGGGCGCCGCCGCCCTGTCCCTGTTCGGCAACGCCTACCACAGCGCCGCCCACAACGCGCCCCAGGGCTGGGCCGTCACGGACAACGGCACCTTCCTCCCGGGGGCGGCAGACGAACGGTACAAGGCGGCGATCGCGTTCCAGGCGCGGCTGCGCAAGAACGGCTCCTACCACCCCGACGCCACGTCCATCTCGCAGATCGACCTGACGACCCTCTACTACAACGGCACCGTCGGTTCCATGCAGGACGGGTTCGGCGCCTACCTGCCCAAGTACCGTGAGTCCCAGGGCAAGATGACCCCGTCAGCCGCCCTCCCGTACGGCGTCGGCGGCGAGCCCGGCGGAATCGTCGCCGCCCGCCGCTCCTTCGGCTACACGGTCTTGAAGCAGGCGAAGAAGGAGCGCATCGAACTCCTCCTCCGCATCCTCGACTACCTCGCCGCACCCTTCGGCAGCGAGGAGTGGGAACTGGTCCACTATGGCGTCGAGGGCGTTCACTTCACCCGCGCCAAGGACGGCTCACCCGAGTACACCGAGCTCGGCGAGGTGGAGAACAACACCAACCTGCCGCTGAAGTACCTCGCCGAAGGTCCCCAGGTGCTGTTCGTGCCCGGCATGCCCGACGCCGTACGCGCACTGCACGCCTGGCAGCGCAAGGTCGTACCGCACGCAGTCCGCAACGCCTCGTTCGGGCTGCAGTCCGCGACGAACAACTCCCAGGGCGCCACCCTCAAGGCCCTCCTCGACGACACCGCCACCGGGATCATCGCCGGGCGGCTGCCGCTGTCCGAGTGGGACGCGACGGTGAAGAAGTGGCAGAGCCGGGGCGGCGACAGAATGGCCGAGGAGTACGCGAAGGACTACAAGGCCAACACCTGAACAGCGGTGGGCGGAAGAGGAGACGCGGGGGATGGGGAACGACATGGTGTCCAAGGGGCGGGTCACGATCCGCGAGGTGGCCGAGCGGGCGGGCGTGTCGACGGCCACCGCCTCCCGGGCGCTCAGCGGCAACCACCCGGTGCCCGCCGCGACCCGGGCCCGGGTCCTGCGCGCGGCCCGCGACCTCGACTACGTGGCCAACGCGCACGCCCGCGCCCTGGTCGGCGGCGGCCGCAAGATGGCCGCCGTCGTGGTCCGCCAGGTCACCAGCCCCTTCTACGCCC
>NZ_JBHUQX010000411.1:0-8364 GCF_042674225.1 Streptomyces sp. NPDC056948 | reverse complement strand
GCTTCCAGGCCGCCGACGCGTTCCGCCTGTTCACCGGGCGGGAACCCGACGCCGCGCGGATGCTGACGGACCTGACCGAACTGGCCGGGGCCGTAGGGGCACCGAACTAGGAAGAGGTACCGACCGTGCGTACGTCCATCGCCACCGTCTCCCTCAGCGGATCCCTCACCGGGAAACTCGATGCCGCGGCCCGGGCCGGCTTCGACGGGGTGGAGATCTTCGAGAACGATCTGCTGGCCAGCCCCCTCACCCCCGAGGACATCCGGGCCCGCTGCGCCGATCTCGGCCTGACCATCGACCTCTTCCAGCCGATGCGGGACATCGAGGCGGTGCCCGAGGCCGAGTTCGCCCGGAACCTGCGGCGGGCCCGCCACAAGTTCGAGCTGATGCGCAGGCTCGGCGCCGACACCGTCCTCGTCTGCTCCAGCGTCTCCCCGCAGGCGGTGGACGACGACGCCCTCGCCGCCGAGCAACTGAGCCGGCTCGCCGACCTCGCGCGGGAGTCCGGCGTCAAGGTGGCCTACGAGGCGCTCGCCTGGGGCCGGCACGTCAGTACGTACGACCACGCCTGGCGCATCGTCGAGGCGGCCGGCCACCCGGCGCTCGGCACCTGCCTGGACAGCTTCCACATCCTGTCGCGCGGCTCGGACCCCAAGGGCATCGAGGACATCCCCGGAGAGAAGATCTTCTTCCTCCAGCTCGCCGACGCCCCGCTGCTCGCCATGGACGTCCTCCAGTGGAGCCGCCACTACCGTTGCTTCCCGGGCCAGGGCGGCTTCGACGTCGCGGGACTCGTGCGACACGTCCTGCGCACCGGCTACGACGGCCCGCTCTCGCTGGAGGTCTTCAACGACGTCTTCCGGCAGGCCGACGCCGGACCGACCGCCGTGGACGCCCGGCGTTCCCTGCTGGTCCTCCAGGAGACGGTCGGCCGGGCACCCCTGCCCGACCCCGTCGTCCCCACCGGCGTCGCCTTCGCCGAGCTGGTCACGCCCGATGCCGAGCCCCTCACCGCCCTGCTCGGTTCCCTCGGCTTCACCCGTACCGCCCGGCACCGCGGCAAGCCCGTCGCCCTGTGGGAGCTGGGCGAGGCCCGGATCCTCGTCAACACCGGGCCTGCCGTCCGCCGCGACGGCACCCAGCTCGCCGCGATCGGGCTGGAGTCACCCGACCCGGCCGCGGCGGCCCGGCGTGCCGAGGCACTGCTGGCCCCCGTCCTGCCCCGCCGACGCGCACCCGAGGACGCCCCGCTGGACGCGGTCGCCGCCCCCGACGGCACGGAGCTCTTCTTCTGCGCCACCGGCCGCCCGGGCCTGCCCGACTGGCGGGCCGACTTCGAGGACACCGGCCCGGCCGCCGCCCCCACGGGCATCAGCCGTATCGACCACCTCGCCCTGACCCAGCCCTGGCACCACTTCGACGAGGCGGCTCTCTTCCACTGCGGGGTGCTCGGCCTGCACGCCCAGGAGAGCGTGGACGTCGCCGACCCCTACGGTCTGCTGCGCAGCCGCGCCGTCACCAACGCCGACGGCAGCGTCCGGATCGCCCTCACCGTCGGCGCGGCGCCCACGGACGACACCGTCCAGGCCCAGCACATCGCCCTCGCCACCGACGACCTGGTCGCCGCGGCCCGCCGCTTCCGGGAGGTCGGCGGCCGGCTGCTGCCCGTCCCCGCCAACTACTACGACGACCTCGCCGCCCGCTTCGAGTTCGCCGACGGCGAGCTGGAGACCTACCGCGACCTCGGCATCCTCTACGACCGCGACGCCCACGGCGTCTTCCGCCACTGCTACACCCGGACCGTCGGCCGCGTCTTCTTCGAACTGGTCCAGCGCGACGACGGCTACCGGGGTTACGGCGCCGCCAACGCCCCGGTACGGCTGGCGGCCCAGCACGCGGCGCGGGCGCTCACTGGCGGCTGACGGTGCGGGTGATGCCCGTGACGACCGTCGTGGCGAGGATCCAGCCGGTGAGGACGAGAGCGTAGGACAGCCACTGGTAGCCGTCGGCCGGGGCGAACGCCCCCTCCTGCCCGAAGGAGATCACGGGCAGGAGCAGGTCGAGTGTGTAGAACACCGGGTTGAACTGCGGGGCCTCGTCCGTCTTCAGCGGCTGGGGGTGGTGCAGCGCGTAGGCCACGGAGCCGATCACGAGCAGCGACACCAGCCAGCCGGCGGCCCGCAGGGGGCGGAAGCCGTAACCGACGGTGGCGTCCTGCACATAGCCCCACAGTCGGCCGTACCAGGGGAGGGTGCCGCGATGGCGGCGCTGCTTGGCGAGCTGGACCTGGCGGGCGGCGTGGTCGTCGCCGATCCGTCGGTAGGCGGCGGTCAACTGCTCGTAGGCGTGCGGGACATAGCCCTCGCCGTCCCGCTCCAGCATCGCCAGACGGCGCTCGGCGGGCGCGTGCGGTGTGAGGGAGGTGTAGACGAGGCTGTCGAGCAGGACCTCCTCCGGGACCACGTCCGGCTCCAGCCACAGGACGTCCAGTTGGGCGCGGCGCAGGTTGAGCGTGCCGTCCATGGGCGGGCTCTTGCGCAGCCAGACTTCCCCGATGGTGCAGCTGCTGGCCCGCAGCGCGGCGTCACCGGGGTTCGACAGGCGCGCGTGCGACAGGTCGAGGCGGCCCTCGATCCGGGCGCCGCGCAGGCCGATCCAGCCGTACACCTCCACGCCGCGCAGCAGGACGTCGCCTTCCACCGCGGCCAGCTCCGCGTCGAGGACGACCTCGCCCGCGCCGCCCCGCAGCCGGGCCTCGCCCAGGTCGACGGACCCGGCGACCGACGCGCCCGTCAGCCGCACCTCGCCCCGCGTCCGCAGGCCCGGCGCCGACAGGCCGTCCCCGACCGTCACATGGTTGAGCTGGAGTGCCGGCTGACCGGCGGGCGGTTCGCCGATGTCGGCCCGGTCCAGGAACAGCGCCCCGGCGATCTGCGCGCCGCCGAGCCGCACGGGGCCGTCGAACAGGCAGTCCGACATGCGCAGGACGCCGTCCACCCGCAGCGTGGCGGCGTCCAGGCCGGGCAGGACGGAGTCGCGCAGGTTCAACTGGCGCAGGCGCGCCGCGTACAGCACGGGCACCTTCTCGAAGAAACAGTGGCTCAGGCGCACGGCGTGGTCGATGTCGCCGTACTGCAGGCTGAGCAGCCCGGTGATCCGCGCGCCCGCCAGTCTGAGGGCGGCGGTCTCGCCGTCCTCCTGCGGAGCGCTCAGCAGCAGGGCCCGCAGCACGGCCGCGCGTACGGTCCGTTCGGGGCCCCACTGCGCACCCTGCTCCGGATCCTCGTCCGCCGACTCCCGGAAGTCCACGTCCTGCCCACGCGAAAAGGCACGCCACACCCGCTCCTCGGCGGGTGTCATATTGTCGATCTCCATCAGCGGGGACTCTTGCGCGCCGGCCGGGGGCTGTCAACTCACCCCCGGCCGACGTGCGTTACTCCCTCGCGCTATGCCGTCGCGTTCCACTCCGCGATCACCGGTCGGCCGTGCTCGGTCGACAGGCGGCTGACCGTGCCCGTCTCCAGGCGGAACAGGCGTCCTTCGGCCGCGGACAGGCCCAGGCGGCGGGCCGTCAGAGCGCGGAGGAAGTGGCCGTGGGCCACCAGCATCACATCGCCCTCGGGCAGCGCCCCCGCCACCCGGGACAGCACCCGGTCGGCGCGCTCGCCGACCTCCTCGGGGGACTCGCCCGGCTTGCCGTCGGCACCGGGCGGGCCTCCGTCGGTCCACAGGTCCCAGTCGGGGCGGGTGCGGTGTATCTCGTCGGTCGTGACGCCCTCGTAGGCGCCGTAGTACCACTCGTGCAGGTCCGCGTCCCGCACGGCCCCCGTCAGGCCCGCGAGTTCGGCGGTGCGCACCGCGCGGGTGAGAGGGCTCGTGAGGACCAGCGCGAAGGGGCGGCCCGCCAGGAGCGGAACCAGCGACTTGGCCTGTTCCTCACCGCGCGGGGTGAGGGGCAGGTCGGTGAAGCTGGTGTGCTGTCCGCTCCGGCTCCACTCCGTCTCGCCGTGACGGACCAGCAGCAGATCGCCCACGGTGCTACGCCTTCTTCGCGGACTCGACGGCATGGCCGCCGAACTGGTTGCGCAGCGCCGCGATCATCTTCATCTGCGGCGAGTCGTCCTGACGGGAGGCGAACCGGGAGAACAGGGACGCGGTGATCGCGGGCAGCGGCACGGAGTTGTCGATCGCGGCCTCCACGGTCCAGCGTCCCTCGCCGGAGTCCTGGGCGAATCCCCGGAGGCTCTCCAGGTGCTCGTCCTCGTCGAGCGCGTTGACCGCGAGGTCGAGCAGCCAGGAGCGGATCACGGTGCCGTCCTGCCAGGAGCGGAAGACCTCGCGGACGTTGTCCACCGAGTCCACGGCCTCCAGCAGCTCCCAGCCCTCGGCGTAGGCCTGCATCATCGCGTACTCGATGCCGTTGTGGACCATCTTCGCGAAGTGCCCGGCGCCCACCTTGCCCGCGTGGACGTAGCCGTACGGGCCCTCCGGCTTGAGTGCCTCGAAGATCGGCTGCAACCGGTCGACGTACTCCTTCTCGCCGCCGACCATCAGGGCGTAGCCGTTCTTCAGGCCCCACACACCGCCCGAGACGCCCGCGTCGACGAAGCCGATGCCGTGCTTGCTCAGCTCCTCGGCGTGCTTCTCGTCGTCCGTCCAGCGGGAGTTGCCACCGTCGACGACTGTGTCGTACGGCTTGAGGAGGCCCCCGAGCTGGTCGACGACGTGCTGGGTGGGGCCGCCGGCCGGGACCATGACCCAGACCGTGCGCGGTGCGTCCAGCGCGTTGACGAGGTCGGCCAGGCTGGCCACGTCGGACTTTTCGGGGTTGGTGTCGTAGCCGACGACGGTGTGGCCGGCGTTGCGCAGGCGTTCGCGCATGTTGCCGCCCATCTTGCCGAGACCCACAAGACCGATCTGCATGTCAGTTCACTTCCCGAAGATTGCGGTAGGCGGCCACCAGCGCGGCCGTGGACGGGTCGAGACCGGGGACATCCGCGCCCTCGGTCAGGGCGGGCTCGACGCGCTTGGCGAGGACCTTGCCGAGCTCGACGCCCCACTGGTCGAAGGAGTCGATGTTCCAGACCGCGCCCTGCACGAACACCTTGTGCTCGTAGAGGGCGACGAGCTGGCCGAGGACCGACGGGGTCAGTTCGGTGGCCAGGATCGTCGTGGTCGGGTGGTTGCCCCGGAAGGTGCGGTGCGGCACCTGCTCCTCGGGCACGCCCTCCGCCCGCACCTCGTCGGCGGTCTTGCCGAAGGCGAGCGCCTGCCCCTGCGCGAACAGATTGGCCATCAGCAGGTCGTGCTGCGCCTTCAGTTCGTCGCCCAGCTCGGCGACGGGCCGCGCGAAGCCGATCAGGTCGGCGGGGATGAGCTTGGTGCCCTGGTGGATGAGCTGGTAGTAGGCGTGCTGCCCGTTGGTGCCGGGCGTGCCCCACACCACCGGCCCGGTCTGCCACTGGACGGGTCGGCCCTCGCGGTCCACCGACTTGCCGTTGGACTCCATGTCGAGCTGCTGGAGGTAGGCGGTGAACTTGGACAGGTAGTGGCTGTACGGCAGCACCGCGTGCGACTGGGCGTCGTGGAAGTTGCCGTACCAGATGCCGAGCAGGCCCAGCAGCAGCGGGGCGTTGGCCTCGGCGGGGGCGTTGCGGAAGTGCTCGTCGACGATGCGGAAGCCGTCGAGCATCTCGCGGAAGCCGTCCGGGCCGATGGCGATCATCAGCGACAGGCCGATCGCGGAGTCGAACGAGTAGCGGCCGCCGACCCAGTCCCAGAACTCGAACATGTTGTCGACGTCGATACCGAACCCGGCGACCTTCTCGGAGTTCGTCGAGAGCGCCACGAAGTGCTTCGCGACCGCCTTCTCGTCGCCTCCCAGGCCCTTGAGCAGCCAGGAGCGCGCCGAGGTCGCGTTCGTGATCGTCTCGATCGTGGTGAAGGTCTTGGACGCGACGATGAACAGCGTCTCCGCCGGATCCAGGTCGCGCACCGCCTCGTGCAGGTCGGCGCCGTCCACGTTCGACACGAAGCGGAACGTCAGATCCCGTGCGGTGTACGGCCGCAGCGCCTCGTAGGCCATCGCGGGGCCGAGGTCGGAGCCGCCGATGCCGATGTTGACGACGTTGCGGATGCGCTTGCCGGTGTGGCCGGTCCACTCCCCGGAGCGGACACGGCCGGCGAAGCCGGCCATCTTGTCGAGCACGGCGTGCACACCCGGCACCACGTTCTCGCCGTCGACCTCGACCACCGCGTCCCGCGGCGCGCGCAGCGCGGTGTGCAGCACGGCCCGGTCCTCGGTGACATTGATCCGCTCGCCGCGGAACATCGCGTCCCGGAGCCCGAACACGTCGGTGGCGGTGGCCAGCTCCTGGAGCAGGGCCAGCGTCTCGTCGGTGACCAGGTGCTTGGAGTAGTCGATGCGCAGGTCGCCCACGCGCACGACATAGCGCTCGGCGCGCCCCGGGTCCGCCGCGAACAGCTCACGCAGGTCCGGCTGCGGCAGGGTGTCGGTGCGGTGGTCCTCCAGGGCGGTCCACTCGGGCCGCCGGGTGAGCTCGGGGGAGCCGGAGGGGGAGTCAGACATGAGCGGGGGTCTCCTCGGTGGCCTCGCCGTTCAGGGCGATGGCGTACATCTCGTCGGCGTCGAGGCGCCTGAGCTCCTCGGCGATGAGTTCGGAGGTGGCACGGACCTTCAGTGCCAGGGTGCGGGAGGGCTGGCCCGGCAGGGTCAGCGTGGCCAGCGGGCCCTCGGGGCGGTCGATGACGATCTCGCCGTTCTCGGTGCCCAGGCGCACGGCCGTGACGACCGGCCCGGCGGTGACCACACGGTCGACCGAGACATGCAGCCGCGCCTCCAGCCAGCGGGCCAGCAGCTCGGCGGCAGGGTTGTCGGCCTCGGCCTCCACGGCCGCCGAGACGATCCGCGCCCGGGCCTGGTCCAGCGCCGCCGCCAGCATCGAACGCCAGGGCGTCAGCCGGGTCCAGGCGAGGTCGGTGTCCCCGGGCGCGTAGGAGCGGACCCGGGTCCGCAGCGTCTCCAGGGGGTTCTCGACGGCGTACAGGTCGGTGATCCGCCGCTGGGCCAGCGCCCCGAGCGGGTCCTTCGAGGGCACCTCCGGGGCGTCCACCGGCCACCACACCACCACCGGCGCGTCCGGCAGCAGCAGCGGCAGCACCACCGAGTCGGCGTGGTCGGACACCTCGCCGTAGGTCCGCAGCACCACCGTCTCGCCGGTGCCCGCGTCGGCGCCCACCCGGACCTCGGCGTCCAGCCGGGACTGGGTGCGGTCGCGCGGGGTGCGGGCGTGCCGCTTGATGACGACCAGGGTGCGCGAGGGGTGCTCGTGCGAGGCCTCCTCGGCCGCCTTGATCGCGTCGTAGGCGTTCTCCTCGTCCGTGACGATCACCATCGTCAGGACCATGCCCACGGCGGGAGTGCCGATGGCTCGGCGCCCCTGCACCAGCGCCTTGTTGATCTTGCTTGCCGTGGTGTCGGTCAGGTCGATCTTCATGGCCTGCGCCAGCTCCGTCCGTCTCGTGCGAGCATCTCGTCGGCTTCCGCGGGTCCCCAGCTCCCCGACGCGTACTGCGCGGGCCTGCCGTGCGTGGCCCAGTACCTCTCGATCGGGTCGAGGATCTTCCAGGACTCTTCCACTTCCTGGTGACGGGGGAACAGATTGGCGTCGCCCAGGAGGACGTCAAGGATCAGCCGTTCGTACGCTTCCGGGCTCGATTCGGTGAACGACTCGCCGTAGGCGAAGTCCATCGTCACGTCCCGGATCTCCATCGACGTACCCGGCACCTTGGAACCGAACCGGACCGTCATGCCCTCGTCCGGCTGGACGCGGATGACGATCGCGTTGGAGCCCAGCTCCTCGGTGGCGGTGGAGTCGAAGGGGGAGTGCGGGGCCCGCTGGAAGACGACCGCGATCTCCGTCACCCGGCGGCCGAGCCGCTTGCCGGTGCGCAGGTAGAACGGGACGCCCGCCCAGCGGCGGTTGTCCACCTGGAGCCTGATCGCGGCGTAGGTGTCGGTCTTCGACGAGGCGTCGATGCCGTCCTCGTCCAGATAGCCGTGCACCTTCGCGCCGCCCTGCCAGGCCGCCCCGTACTGGCCGCGCACGGTGTTCTTCCCCAGGTCCTGCGGGAGCTGCACGGCCCGGAGCACCTTCAGCTTCTCGGTGAGCAGCGACGCCGCGTCGAAGGCGGCCGGCTCCTCCATCGCGGTGAGCGCCATGAGCTGCAGCAGGTGGTTCTGGATGACGTCACGGGCGGCGCCGATGCCGTCGTAGTACCCCGCGCGGCCGCCGATGCCGATGTCCTCGGCCATGGTGATCTGCACATGGTCCACGAGGGACC
>NZ_JBHUQX010000410.1:0-8459 GCF_042674225.1 Streptomyces sp. NPDC056948 | reverse complement strand
CTGTTTCTGGCGGGGGCGGTGGGGGGGGCTGCCACCCGCCGCGGGGGGAACACACCGCGCCCGGCTGGGGTGTTCCCCCCTTTGGGTTTGGCGCCCCCCCCCGGGGGGGTCGGCGCCACGTCGGCCAGCGGCCGGTAAGCCACTCCGGGGATCTGGACGCGGCGCAGCGAATCGGGCACCAGGGCAACCGCGAGACCACCGCCCACCATGGTCAGAGCCGCGACGAAGTCCCGCACCGGGGGAGCGCACCGGGGACTGAAACCGCCTTGCTCCGCCACTTCGAGGATCTGGTCGCGGCAGCCGTACTCCTCGTCGAAGTGCGGGGCCACGAAGCACTCGTCGCGCAGTTGGGCCGCGGGGACGGCATCGTAGGCCGCGAGTGGTGCCCCGGCCGGCAGCGCCAGGACGACCTGCTCGGTGAGCAGGCAGGTCGCCGTGACCTCGGGTGGGTACTCCGGCCTGAAGCGCAGGAAGCCGACGTCGATGTCCCCGCAGGCCAGCGCCTCCAGCTGGGCGGGCGTTTCCAACTCCCGTACCTGGACCGTCAGTTCGGTACCAGGGGCCGCGCAGCGGGTGAGGACGTCGGTCAGCACCCCGGAGAACGCGGCGGAGGCGACGTACGCGATCTGCGCGTGTCCCAGCTCCCCCCGGCCGGCACGCCGGCCCACCGCCTCGGCCCGGGCGGCCTGGGCGAGGGTCAGCCGCGCCTCTTCGAGGAACAGCCGCCCGGCACCGGTCAGGGCCGGGCGGGTCCGCCGCCCGCGGTCGACGAGCCGCACACCCAGGTGCGACTCCAGCGCTCTGATCTGGGCGCTGAGCGCCGACGGGGCGAGATGCAGACGGTCCGAGGCCCGGGCGAAGTGCAGTTCCTCCGCGACCACGACGAACGACTCGAGCCAGCGCAGTTCCACCGGTACCTCCGTCGTGCTGGGATCACCCCGCGGCGGCGTCAGGGCAGAACAGGACCGCCGCGGGGCGAGTTCGGGGCGTCTTGTGGGTTCAGGGGATCACGACGTAGTTGCTGAATCCACCGTCGCGATCCGTCACCCGTCCCGAGATGGCTTCGTTGACCTCGGCCAGCGGGAACGGCTTCGTGATCAGGTACGACAGGTCCAGAGCCCCGGTCGTCACCATGTCGGCGACTTCCTGGCCCTGCGCGGTGGTGAACCAGTTGGAGCCGATCAGCTGGACCTGCTCGTCCATGAGCCACTTCACGTCCACGGGCAGCCGATCGGCCACCCCGCCGACGTTGACGACCCTGCCGCCCCGGCGGACTCCCTGCATGGAGTCGAGCATCGTCTCCACCGGTGCCTTGGCGCCGAGCGCACTGATGACGAAGTCCGCTCCCTCGCCGCCGGTGCGGGACTTGGCCCACTCTCCGGTGGAGCCCTCGCCCAGCCGCATGACCTCGATCCGGTCCGGAGCCAACTCCTTGACCCGCTTCAGGAGTTCCTCGTTGCGGCCCGTGCCGAGAACCCTGGAGACACCGGAGGCCAGCGCGAGGAGGGTGGAGGCGACACCGAGGGTGCCCGTGATTCCGTCGATCAGCGCGACCTGGCCGGGGGCGGCCGCGGCGTTCTTGAGGGCGCCGTAGGAGGTTCCGATGTAGCCGAGCTTGCCGGCCTGCTCGAACGTCATGTTGTCGGGGATGTTGACGATCGCGTGCTGCGGCGCGGTCATGTACTCGGCGAAGCCGCCGTAGGGGTAGAGGTCGAAGATCCGCTGGCCGTCGCGGGAGGTGCTGAAGTAGCCGTTCAGGGTGAAGTAGCGGCATCGGCTGAGTTCGCCGCCGCGGCACACCTGGCAGCTGCCGCAGGACCGCAGCGGGCTCACATAGACCCGGTCGCCCGGCTTGGTGTTGAGCACCGCCTCGCCGACCGCCTCGACCACACCCGCGGGGTCGAGACCGAAGATCGCGGGGAGCTGGGGCAGCGGCTGATGCGGGTACCAGGTGGGCCAGTTGTTGATGACATTGGCCATGTTCGGCACGATTCCGCATGCCTTGACCCGCACCAGCACGTCGGTAGGCCTCGGGGTGGGCACGTCGATCGTGTCCACCGACATCGGGGCACCGAGTTCGTGCAGTCGCGCGGCGAGCATTTTCGCCATTGAAATACTCCTGAAGTGATGAGCCGTACGGTGCCGAAACCTAGGAATTGGCGAACGGGTCGGGATAATTGTCTTCGAGGTCGATGTCCAGCAGTCCCATGATGCGGACGCCGGAGTTGTACCAGGCGATGGACAACGACAGTTCGACCATCTGCCGGCTCGTCAGATGTGCGGCGGCGGCCTGCCACGCCTCCTCCGAGACCTCGACCCGGAGGGTGGACTCCCTGGCGAGTCGCATGACCGCCTTCTCCGTCTCGTCGAACAGACCGGAGTGCTCGAAGTCGGCCACCGACGCGAGCTGTTCCTCGGTGAGCCCGGCCTTGAGACCGTGCGACTGATGATGTGCGACCTCGTACGCCGACTGGGTCGCGTGACCCACGGTCAGGATCGCCAGTTCCCGCAGCCTGGGGCTGAGATCGGCGGCCCGTAGCGAGTTGGCGTAGGTCAGGAAGGCGTCCAGCTGGGTGGGCGCATGGGTGAGGGCGAGGAAGATGTTCGCCGTCGGGACCTTGCGTTCGGTCTCCAGCCGGTCGTACAGCGGCTTCAGCGACTCGTCAGCGTCCTCGCGGCGCAGATAGGGAACTCGTGCCATGGCGTCTCCTTGGGGGCGGTGCGGGCGGAAGGTCAGGGGAGGGGCTGCTCCAGCAGGAACCGCTCCAGCGACATCGGATTCGGCTTCTCGGCCGGCGGAATCCGCGGTGCGCCGACGAACGGCGACGCCTCGAAGTACCACTTCTCCAGGGCGGGGAGCCCCCAGCGCACATTGGTGCTCAGCGATGCCGCGTCCCAGCGCACCGGCTCGACCTCGGTGTCGATCGTCTGATAGTGGCTGTTGAAGACCTCGACCCGGTGGCCGTCGGGGTCACGGAGGTACGCGAACAGCATCCCGCCGGGACCGTGCCGTCCGGGGCCGCGCTCGACCCCTTCGCCGTAGCCGAGGATGCCCGCCCAGTCGCACGCGGTGAAGATGTCGCGGCTCTCGGAGACGGTGTAGGCGAAGTGGTGCAGCGCGGGCCCGGTGTTCTCGACGATCGCGAGGTCGAGGCACGTGCCCTTGCGGTACATGAACGCGCTCAGCAGCTTGTCGCCGTGCTCCAGGTACTCCGAGTTGCGAAAGCCCAGCTCACTGTAGAAGGCGCACAGCTCATAGGCGTCGGGCGCGAATGTCTGGTAGTGGTCGAGCCGCTGCGCGTGGGCGCCCTTGTACCGCTGGAAGTCGATGTGCAGCCGCGGCCGGGTCTCCATGTGCGCGCACAGTTCGAGAGGCGTGCCGATGGGGTCACTGACGTGCAGGGTGCGGCCCTGGTACGGCGCGTCCACCCACTCGGCGGGCAGGCCACGGTCGCGGAACCAGGCGTACGCGAGATCGAGGTCCTCGTCGAAGAACACCCGGAAACCGATCCTCTTGCACGCGCCCGCGCCCTCTTCGTCGAGCTCCAGGACGAGGCTGTGGTGGCAGGCCTCGGCCAGGCCGCGCAGGTAGCAGGTGCGCTCGTCCTCGTCGCTGACGACGAGCCCGAGGGCGTTCACGTAGAAGTTCCGGCTCTCGGCCAGATCGGCGACGGTGAGCCGGACGTGGCTCGCGCGGGTGATATTGAAACTCGGACGCAGATTGACGGGTGGCAGCATGGGGTCTCCGTGCTCCGATCGGCTCTGTATTTCGGCTCTTTATTTCGATGACTGTAATACTTCGAACTGCTTTTACGGCTCGGTCGTGGAAGGCCCGGAATCGGAGAATGTGAAGGCGGACCATCCGCTGAATTCCGCGGATTCGCCGAGGGACTCCTCGATGCGCAGAACCTCGTTCCACTTGGCCATGCGCTCGGAGCGGGTGAACGAGCCCACCTTGAGCTGTCCCGCATCCCATCCGACGCTGAGATGGGCGATGGTGACGTCCTCGGTCTCACCGGACCGGGCCGAGACGATGGTGCCGAAGCCGGCGTCCTTCCCGGCGCGCAGCGCCTGGAACGCCTCGGTGATCGTGCCGGCCTGGTTCGGCTTGACGAGGACGGCGTTGGCGGCCCCGCCGGTGGCCGCGGCCTCCACCCGCTTGGCATTGGTCACCAGGTAGTCGTCGCCGATCACCTGGCAGCGGTGGCCGTGGCGCCGGGTGAACTCCACCATGCCGTCGGTGTCGTCCTCGCCCACCGGGTCCTCGACGGAGAGGATCGGATACTGCTCGATCCAGCCGCCCAGCATGTCGATCAGCGCCGTGGTGTCCAGCGTGCGGTCGTCCAGGGCCAGCGTGTACCGCCCGCCGCTGCCGAACTGCGAGGCCGCGATGTCCAGCGAGATGCCGACCTGCGTCGAGGGTTCGAAACCGGCCTTCTCGATGGCCCGGGTGAGCGTTTCGAGGGCCTCCTCGTTGGAGTCGAACGCGGGCCAGAAGCCGCCCTCGTCGGCCACACCCTGGGCCTTGCCCGCCTTGCGCATCAGGCTGCCGGCCGCCCGGTAGATCTCCGCGGTCCAGTCGAGGGCCTCGGAGAAGCTGCCCGCCGCAGGGCACATGACCATGAAGTCCTGGACGTCGACGCGACGGTCCGCGTGGGCACCGCCGCCGAAGATCTGGATCTCCGGCAGCGGGATCCGGACCGGCCGTCCGCCCGCCAGGTGCTGCCACAGCGGTACGCCCTCCGACGCCGCGGCGGCGTGCAGGACCGCCATGGACGTGGCGACGATCGCGTTGCCGCCGAGGCGGCTGCGGTCGGGAGTTCCGTCGAGGTCGACCAGGAGCCGGTCGACGGCCTCCTGATCGCTCGCGTCGCGGTCCAGGAGTGCGGGGGCGATCTCGTGGTTCACCGAACCGACCGCCCGCTGGACGTCCAGCCCGCCGAAGCGGCTGCCACCGTCACGCAGGTCGAGCGCCTCGCCCTGGCCCGTCGACGCGCCCGCCGGTGCGATGGCCCGGCCGATCGCGCCGTCCGCCAGACGCGCCTCGACCTCCACGGTGGGGCGCCCGCGGGAATCCCACACCCTGCGGCCATAGAGCTCGGCGATCCGCGCGTCTGTCATGGCGGTGCAACCTTTCGGAGATCGGACGTTCGGGGCGCCGAGCGGTACATGTGCCCGTCCTCCAGAAGGAGGAGGGGGCGCCCTCGCAGCCGGAGGCATGTTCAGCTGCGGCTCAGCATGTGCTAACGATAGCGCAATCGTGCGAACTGTCGGAGGTTCTGTCAAGAGGTGAGAGGTGCCGCAATGCGCTTCTGTCTTGCCGATCCACGCCACCCTTGGCCCCACTGAAGGTCAGTGCTATCGTTCGCATAAACCGTTCGTGGGGCTGAGGCGCTGCGGAAGAGACTCCGGCGATCCCGCGCTGTCCTGGACGGACGGACAGCACAGGCAGCGCGGGTTCGCCGGGCCCGATCGCGGCCGACAGGAAAGCGAGCTGTCATGACCTCTGAGCCTTCTGTCGCCCCCATGACCCTGACCACGGTCGTGGCCAGCACGCGTCCTGGGCGGGTGGGAAGGTCCGTCGCGGACTGGTTCACCGCCCGGGCCACGCAGTGCGAGCAGTTCGAGTCGCATGTGGTCGACCTGCGCGAACTCGCCCTTCCGTTCTACGACGAGCCGCATCCGCCCGCTCTGCAGCAGTACACGCACAGCCACACCCGCACATGGAGCCGTATCGTCGACGCCTCGGACGCGTTCGTGTTCGTCACCCCGGAGTACAACGGAGGCTTCCCGGCTCCGCTGAAGAACGCGTGGGACTACCTCGTCGTGGAGTGGCAGCACAAGCCGGCCGCGTTCGTCAGCTACGGGGGCGTCTCTGCGGGCACCCGGGCCGTGCAGATGGCCAAGCAGGTGGTGGCCAACCTGAGGATGCTGCCGATCGGCCCGACCGTGAGCATCCCGTTCGTCAGTGAACACGTCGAGGACGGAACGTTCCTGGCCGGCAAGATCCATGAGGCCGCCGCCGAGCACATGCTCGACGAACTCGTGCGCACCGCGACGGTGATGCGCCGGCTGCGGAGGGAAACGTACTGAGCGGCGCGGCCGCGTGAAGGCGCTCGGAGCGATGTCGCTCGGGGCGCGTTCCGCTGTGCGGACGAGGCTGCGGGGCCCCGTCGGGACTCGGGTCAGGTCGTCGCGGTCGGGACGCGGGGAGGCGTTGGTGGCCGCGACCCCTGGGAGGTGCGGGGGACTGCCGCGGCGCGGGCGGATCGGTGAGGCGCGAGCGAACAACCGACGCGACGGCGAACCGTCCACTGTGCACGCGGCCGATGCCGGGCGCGGCGTGCTTCGCCCCGGTAGTCCCTCCGCGCACCCCTCCGGACGGAAGCGGTGCCCCGCCCCCGACTCAGGCGGAACCGGGCGAAGTCTCCCCGTCAGGGGACGCCGTGCTGCCGCGCAGGATCAACGAACCGGGGGAGACCGCCGTGTACGGGCCGTCGTTGCCCGGCTCGGTCTTGAGCCTACGGATCATCCACAGCGCGCAGCCGGTGGCCATCTCCTGGATGGGCAGGCCGACCGTGGTGAGCCCGGGGCCCCACCAGGAGAACCCGGGCTCGTCCCCGAACCCGACCACGGACAACTCCTGCGGCACCTTCACGCCCTGCTGGGACAGCTCCTCCAGGACGCCGAGGGTGAGCTGGATCGAACCCAGCACCAGCGCGGTGGGCACGTCCGGCCCCGACAGCAGCCGGCGGACCGTTTCGCGGCCGTGGTCGACCGACGACGGCGGTCCCAGCTCCGCGCGCCCGGCGTCATCCGGCAGGCCGCCTTCGCGCAGGGCGCTGCGGAACCCGCGCAGGCGCTCGGCGCCGGTGGGCAGCTCCTCGGGGCCGCCGAGGTAGGCGATGCGCGTATGGCCCTGCGCCACCAGGTGGGCCGTGGCCCGGCGCAGCGCCTCCTGGTCGTCCACGCCGAACCACTGCGAACCCAGCGACGGGTGTCGTCGCAGCAGCTGCACGTGCGGGAGGGCGCGCAGAAGCTTGACAGACTCGCTGTGCGGGCGCGCGCTCGGCACGATGATGACGGCGGCGACGCGGTTCGCGGACAGTTCCCGAAGATGGCGCAGCTCCGCCGTCCGGTCGTCGTCGGTCTCCGACAGCATCAGCTGGAAGCCCTCGGACTCCATGTTTTTGGACAGCTCGTGCGCGATGGTCGAGTAGAAGCTGTTGCGGATGTCGGGAATCACCAGCGCGACCACGTTGCTGGACGCCCCGCGCATCATCCGGGCCGCACGGTTGCCCACGTACCCCATGTCGGAAGCGGCCTGCCGGACGCGGAACTTGGTCTCCTCGCTGATGCGCGGATCGTCTGCCAGCGCCCGTCCCACCGTCGACACGGAGACTCCGAGGCGCTCGGCGATGTCCCTGGTCGTGATCACGTAAGGAGTCTCCTCGACTGACTGGTCCCGTGTCGTCACTATCCGTGTGCCAACGATAGCATCGATGTCGCGCTCCGTGGTCGCCGAGAGTGAAGGTGCCGGGGTTGGCTGCCGCCTCTATGCTAACGTTAGCACTACGGGATGGGCCGTGCAGCCGCTCGCGGCTGCCTAGTTGCGGAGGTGTCCGTGCGCATCGTCAGATATGCCGTCGGCGGCGAACGTCATTACGGAGAACTCGAATCCGGGGACGTCGGTATCACCAGATTCGAAGGTGATCCCTATACCGGTTTGTCTCCTACGGGACACATCGACCGAGTCGGCGACGTCGTCATCCTTCCGCCGGTCGAACGGCCCCGGATTTTCGGATTCGCCTACAACTACGCCTCACATGTCGACGAGACCGACCGTGAGATCCCCGAGGTGCCAGTGTGCTTCATGAAGCCGAGTACGGCGGTGGTGGGTCCGGGTGACGCGATCGTGTATCCGTCCGACGGTGAACTGATCCATTTCGAAGGCGAGTTGGTCGTCGTCATCGGAAAGGAGGCCCGTCATGTCAAACCCTCCGAAGCTCCTGACCACATCCTCGGCTACACGTGCGGCAATGACGTCAGTGACCGCATCGTCCAGCGCAAGGAGAGCGCATTCGGAACGCTTCTCATCGGCAAGGGGCAAGACACCTTCGCTCCCCTGGGGCCCGTCATCACGACGGAACTCGACCCTTCGGGACTGGCCCTGACCACCCGCGTGAACGGCACCGTCATGCAGTCCGCGAGCACGGCCGACCTGCTGCTCCCGGTTCCGGACATCGTCAGCTATCTCAGCCGCTACCTGACGCTGCTCCCCGGGGACGTGATCATGACCGGCACACCTTCCGGTGTCGGCCCCATACGCCCCGGGGACGAGGTCGAGGTGGAGATCGAGGGCATCGGCGTCCTGCGCAATCCGGTCGTGGCCGAGAGCCGCTGACCGGCGGGACGCCCGCCGGCGTCCGCGACGACGGGGCCTGCCCACCGCTCGGCGG
>NZ_JBHUQX010000409.1:0-8495 GCF_042674225.1 Streptomyces sp. NPDC056948 | reverse complement strand
CTGCCTCCAGCGAGCCTGCAGCGGACCGTCGCTGATACTCCATCAGGAGAACCACCCCATGCACGTCCGCACTTCCCTCACCACCCTTGCGGCCGCGGCGGCCCTGCTGGCCTCCGCGTCCACCGCCACCGCCACTGCCGCGACCACTCCCCTCTCGGCACCCCGCATCACCCACCACTTCGACCTCGCGGCATCGCAGCAGCCCGAGAACATCACCGTCGACCGCACCGGATCGGCGTATCTGACCTTCTCCTTCGCCCGGCAGGTCGTCCGGGTCGCCCCCAGCGGCCACGTGCGCGTACTGGCCACTCTCCCGGCCCCGGCCAAGGCCGACACCCCCAACCTGGGCAAAGCCTTCGTCGGCGGCATCGCCCGCGGCGACGACGGCACCCTGTACGTCACCTACGCCACAGGAACCGCGGACCTCACCGGCATCTGGGCCGTACGCCCCGGTGGCCGACCGCACCGCATCGCCGCTCTCCCCGCCGACGGCATGCCCAACGGCCTCGCCCTGGACCAGCGCAGCGGACGGCTCTACGTCACCGACTCCGTGCACGGCGTCATCTACCGCGTCCCCGCGCAGGGCGGCAAGGCCGCCGTGTGGGCCGACGACCAGGCCCTGAAGCCCGTCTCGTTCGCCGGCGCCAACGGCATCAAGGTGCACAACGGGGCGGTCTGGGCCACGAACTCGGACCACGGCACGGTCCTCCGCATCCCCGTCACCGCACGGGGCGCCGCCGGACCGGCCGAGGTCCGGGCCACGGGCATCAGCTCCATCGACGACTTCACCTTCACCGGGCGCGGCGACACCCTCCTCGCCGCGCACAACGGCGACGAAGTCGACCTGGTGCGCCCCGACGGCACCCACACCGTCGTACTCACCGCCGACGACGGCCTGCAGACCCCGACGTCCGTCGCGGTCCACGGACGCACGGTCTACGTCACCAGCGCCGCGTACCTCACGGGCAAGGACCCCAATCTGCTCGTCGCCCGCCTCACCCACTGACGCGGCCGCAGGAACACACCTCTCCGATCCGGTGCCGCGCAGTCCGGGCGGCACCGGATCGGGCCCGCGCGGCGGGAACACCGTCTGCCCACTCCCCCGCCGAGACAGCCCTGGAACGGACATGTCCGAAACACCCCAGACCGACGTCGCCACCACGGAAGACGCGTCCCGTCCTCCGGCTCACAGCCGCCCTCGTCGTCTGTCCCTCGTCCTGGTCCTGGGCTCGCTGACGGCGCTCGGCCCTCTCACCATCGACCTCTATCTGCCGGCCCTTCCCCAGGTCAGCCTCGGGTGGTCGGGTGCGGTTACAGATGGGCGGCCAGGAACGGCAGGACGACGTCGGCCATTTCGTCGGGCACTTCCTCCGCCAGGTTGTGGCCGGCGTCGAAGACGTGCCCGGTGACGTCGTGGGCCATCAGCCGCATCTGGGATTCGTTGCGGCCGCCGATGAAGGCGGAGCCGCCGAGCGCCAGGACCGGGATGTCCAGTTTCTTCTGCGCGGCCTGCCGGTTCTGTTCGGCGTCGACGAGCATGGCCCGGTAGATCGAGAGCATCGCGCGAATGCCGCCGGGCATGGAGTAGCAGCGCACGTATTCGTCGACCGCGTCGGGAGTGGCGGTGTCGGGGTGGCTGCGCTCGTTCTTGATCATGTAGGTGATCAGTTCGCGTTCGTGTCCGGCGATCAGCATCTCGGGTACGTCCGGCTGGAAGTAGAAGCCCAGATGCCACAGGTGCATGCCGCTGGAGACGTTCTCGGGGGTGAGGGCCGTGTGGTCCTCGAAACCGAATCCGGGGAACAGCGCCTCGGCGAACACGAGAGCGGTGACGTGGTCGCGGTGGCGGGCGGCGAGCTGGTAGCCGATCACCGCTCCCCAGTCCTCGCCCGCCACGGCGTACGTCTCGTGTCCGAGGTGGGTCATCAGCTCGGCGATGTCGTCGCTCATCGTCGCGGAGTCATACCCGTCCGACGGGCGGGCGGAGTCGCCGAGACCGCGAAGGTCCGGGACGACGACGGTGTAGTGGGGCGTCAGCTTCGGGACGAGGTGGCGCCAGTGGTAGCTGGTCTTGGGCACGCCGTGCAGGAGCACCACCACGGGGCCGGACCCTGCTGTGCGGTAGTGCAGGCTCGTTCCGTTGACGGCTGCCCGGCCCGTGCGGACGGGCGTTCCGTCATGGTCGAACATCATGTTCTCCAACCTTCCTGGTGTATTTCGCGATGCGGGTGTCAGTGGGCTTGCGGAGGATCGACGAGAATCACCAGGCGGCTGGGTCCGGTGCCGTCCGCGGTTGTCCGGGCAGCGGAACTGCCGGCGGGGCGCAGGCTGACGTTCTCCGGGTAGAGCCCGCCGAGCAGAGCCAGCACGACGAGGTCGTCCTGGCCGGTGGCGTCCAGGGTGACGTCGCCTGCTTGCGTCCACACCAGCCCCGGTGCGTGCAGTGCGGACCACACATGTGCGGTGCGGGGCGCGGCAGCGGAGTGCGCGGCGCCCGTGACAGGGTCCGGTCGGTGGGCGAAGCGGTGGCCGCGCAGGGCCTGGCCGAGGTCGACGTGGGCGGTGGTGCCGTCGTGGGTGATCTCGATGCGGGCGGTGCGAGTCCCGTCGGTGATCGGCCCGGTGATGGTACGGGCGGTGAGCGGCCCCGATGCGGTGTTGGCGGGCGGCAGGTCCTCGACGAGGGTGCGAGGGGCGGCGTAGTAGTCCTGTATGTCGGCGACATACGTGACGGTGTCTTCGGCGGCCGGGTCGGCGCGCCAGGTCAGCAGGTGCCGGGGCGCGGTCAGGGGCAGCAGATCGAGGGCGGCGGGCAGGGCGGTGCCGCCAGCTGTCTCGAAGCCGTAGCCGGCCGGGCCGGAGGTGCCGGTGACGACGCGGCGGGCGAAGTCCACGATGCTGGAGTGCCTGATCTGGCGGACCATCAGTTCAGTGAGGAACGCGTCCCGGGCCGGTTCGGCGTGCCGCAGCCCGGACGGGGTGATCAGAAGCGGAACGTCCTGCCAGTTGGTGAAAGGCAGCAGGGCGTCGCGCAGCAGGACCATCTGATGCAACCACTCGTTGTAGAGCTGCATCGTGACAGGCCCGCCGCGCCGGCCGCGGAGCAGATCGGCCGCTGGAGGGGTGAGCAGGTGGCCATAGCAGTGGCTGCGGACGACCAGCGGTCCGGCGGGCAGCGGTATCGGGTCGGCGAGCAGCCTCTTCAGGGCCGCGGTGGCCCAGGAGGCGAGCTCCCTGCCGATCGTCTCGGCCTGTGCGCCCAGTTCGCGCGCTGCGGAGGCGCTGTCCGGGCCGATGGCCAGAGGCAGGGAGGTCTCCCGGGTTCCGAGGGCGAGTGTCGCGCGGATCTGGTCCTCCAGCACCTCGCCGTCGGCGCTGGTGAGGGCGTTGTCATCGATGATGCCCTGCAGCAGCGGCTCGGTGGCGGTGACGAAATCGCGGGCTGTCAGTGGGGTGCCGGCCGCGGGGAAGGTGTTCCAGCGGCTTCCGCCGAGAGCGGGTGCGCTCGGGGTGGGCGCGGGGGGCATGGGTCCTCCGAAGGCGTCGATGAAGCAGGGATGGATGTCGCCGGATCCCGTGCCCGTGCGGGCTCCGTCCTCTTATCTGGATCGAGCGATACAGTTTTCGGGCATGAAAAAGTCAGTCGAGGGTGACCAGGGCGACCTCCACGAGAGGTTCGAGGGCGTGGACATCCGGGGTGATCTTCGATGAGACCAGCAGTCCGTTGAGGAACGTGACAAGGAAAGCGGCCAGCGTGTGCGGGTCGTGCCGCGCCGCGATCTCGCCCCGCTCCGCCGCGACCCGCAGCACCTCCGCGAGCGCGTCCCGGCTGGCGTCCTGCATGTCCCGCACGGTGCGCCGGATCGCCGCATCCTTCGGCAGGCGCTCGCAGGCCGCATTGACCACCAGGCAGCCCCGGCCGTCGCCTTCCACGGCGATCCGGACCCGCTCGACCAGCATCGCACGAATTGCCGACCGGGCATCCGCCCCCTCCTCAAGGCTACGCAGAGCGGCCGCCGCGAGGGTGGTGCGGTAGTGCTCCAGTGCCGCCCGGTACAGGCCCTCCTTGTCACCGAACGCGGCATACAAGGATCCTTGCCCGATCCCCAGATGCTGCGTCAGGTCACGTACCGAAGTGGCCTCGTAGCCACGCATCCAGAACAGTTCCATGGCGCGGCTCACCGCCGCCTCGGTGTCGAACTCCCGGGTCCTTGCCATGGCTCAACCGTAACCTATCTGGATCGACTGCTCAAGAAAGGGACTGCGGCCTGAGCGGCGAGGTTCCGGCGGCCCTCGACGCGATCGTCGACCAGGTGTCCGCCTCCGGCGGGACCCCGCCGGCCATCGCCGAACTCGACTCGGGCTCCGCCTGGATCCTCGGCGTCGTCCACGTCAAGGACGTCGTCAAGCCCAGCCTGCGCGAACGCTTCGACGAACTGCGCCACATGGGAATCGCCGGACCCGTTCGTTTCACGCGGCCACCCCACCGTGGCCGCCTCGTCGACACGTTTCTGCGACCGAGCACCCGGCGGGCCCTCGTCCCGGGCGGCCGCGGATCCGGTCATGACGTCGCCTCGCCTCACTCCCGCCCTGGGGGCCGGCTACCTGGGAGCGCCCTGAACCCGAGGTGCGCCGCACCGTCACTTATCACGACACTGGACAACAAGAGTGGCAGGTATGTGCGAATGGCACCGTATGGCACGAGGGCGGCACCGATCCCGGGCGAAGGGCGGCATCCATGGCTGTCGACGGCACGAAGTGGCCGGACCCAGCGGAGTGGGCCGGGAAGATCTACAGCGCGGGCTGGCGCGAGTCCGAGGGCGGCACGCGCCAGGTGATCGAACCGGCCACGGGGCACGCGCTGGCCGAGGTCGGCGTCGCCTCCCCCGCGGACGTCGCTCGGGCCGGCGCTCGGGCCGCCCTGGCTGCCGGCGACTGGGCGGCGGCGGCTCCTTCCGATCGGGCCGAGGTCCTGCTGCGCGCCTGTGCCGCCCTGCGTGAACACAGCGACACCTTCCGCGACTGGATCGTCCGCGAGTCGGCCGGCGTCCCCGCCAAAGGCGACTACGAGATCACCGCCGCCCTCACCCAACTGACACACGCCGTCGGACTGGCGTCCCTGCCTCAGGGGGAGGTCCTGGCCCCTCAGGCCCCCGGTGGCACGAGTCTGGCGTGGCGGGTGCCGCTCGGCGTCGTCGGTGTCATCAACCCCTGGAACGCGCCGCTCCTGTTCGCCATGCGCGCGCTGGCACCCGCCCTCGCGCTGGGCAACACCGTGCTGCTCAAACCAGACCCGCTCACCCCGGTGTCCGGGGGCGTCCTCGTCGCGCGGCTCTTCGAGGACGCCGGACTGCCCGACGCAGTACTGCACGTCCTGCCGGGCGGCGCGGAGACCGGGCAGGCGGTCGCGGCGGACCCCCATGTCGCCATGGTCGCGTTCACCGGCTCCACCGAGGCCGGACGCGCGGTGGCCCGAGTGGCAGGTGAAGGGCTGAAGCGGGTCTCCCTGGAGCTCGGCGGCAAGAACGCGCTCGTCGTGCTCGAGGACGCGGACGTGGAGGCGGCCGCCCTGGCCGGAGCCGTGAGCACCTTCGGATACCAGGGACAGGCCTGCGTCGCCGCCGGCCGCCACCTGGTCCACGCCGACCTGGCCGAGGCGTACACCGACGCGCTGGTCGGGCACGCGCGGGCCATGCGTGTCGGCGACCCCCGCGTGGAGGGCGTCAGTGTCGGCCCGGTCATCAGCGAGCAGCAGGCCGCCAGAATCGAGCGCATCGTCGACGAGAGCGTGGCCGTCGGGGCGCGGGTGCTCACGGGCGGCCGGCGCGACGGACTCTTCTACCCGCCCACCGTCCTGGACCACGTCGGCCGAGCCATGCCCGCCTTCACCGAGGAGATCTTCGGTCCCGTCGCCCCGGTCATTCCCTTTCACAGCGAGGCGGAGGCTGTCGAGATCGCCAACGACACCGCCTACGGTCTGACGGCTGCCGTGCACTCCGGTTCCGTACCGAGGGCGACCGCTGTCGCCGAGCAGTTGCGCACCGGCATGGTCCACATCAACGACGTCTCCGCCAAGGACGCCGCGAACGCCCCCTTCGGAGGCATGGGCATCTCCGGCAACGGCTCCCGCATCGGCGGCACAGCCAGCCTGGAACAGTTCACCCAGTGGCGCTGGATGACGGCACCGGGGCCGGTGCCGGGGAGCCTTACGGGCCAGTGACTTGACCCCACCATCCTTGCGGCGCAGCCGAGTTGGAGCGCGTCGAAGTCCCACAAGACGGTTATGGACGACGGGATTACCTCACCCCAGCCCAAGATCCGGACCGTGTCCGGGCCAACTCACCGCAAGGCCTTACCGAGTCCGCTATTCCAGCAGGTCAACGACCTGTATGACGTGTATCACCGGCAGACCAAGAACCTGCTGGTAGTCCTTACAACGCCGTACGAAGAAGGCCCCAGCGCGAACCCGCAACGACCACTGCACTCGACGCCGCTGCAGAAAGAGATGCCTCACCCCGCCCTCCCGCCCGCGATCGAACAGGAGGGGGCAGCAGCCGAGCGGATCCTTCTCGTCAGCCCTCTGGCATCAGCTGTTCCTGCAGGTCAACGCATCCTGCCTCGCGGCTTCAGCGCCACCGCCGGCAGTTCAGGGGCCGGCAGCGGATCCCCGTCGTACCCCTTCACCTCCCCGAACCGCGTGCCCTCCATCCAGTCCCGACGCGCCTGGACGATCTCTTCCTGCGACCGGCCGATCCAGTTCCAGAACATGACCAACTCCTCCTCGAACGGCTCGCCGCCCAGGAGCATCAGGCCCGCGTCCGACTCCGCCCGCAGGGGCAGTTCGCTGCGGCCGCAGCCGAGGTAGAGCATCGAGCCGGGCAGCAGCGGGACGCCGTCGACGTGGGCCTCGCCGGACATGGACAGGACGGCGTACTCGAAGTCCGGTTCCAGGGGGAGGCGCACGTCCGCGCCTCGGGCCAGGGACAGGTCGGCGCCCACGATCGGGGTGTACGCCGTGCCGGGCGAGGTCGCGCCGTCGAGGTGGCCGAGGATCAGCGTGACCTTGACGCCGGGTGCCGTGACGACCGGCAGGTCGGCGTGGTGTTCGAAGCGCGGGTCGGTGTGACGGTGGCCGTCCGGAAGGGCGACCCACAGTTGCGCGCCGTGCAGGAAGCGGGCGTGCGAGCGAGGGCTCTCCTCGGAGTGGCTGATCGCCCGGCCGGAGGTCATCAGGCCCAGTTCGCGCGGGCGGATCGTCTGGAGGCTGCCGGTGGAGTCGCGGTGCAGCACCTCCCCCTCGTGCAGCCAGCTCACCGTCTGCAGACCCATGTGGGGATGCGGCGGCACCTGCATACCCGGTTCGTCGGCGATGTCGTCGGGCCCGTAGTGGTCGACGAAGCACCAGGCCCCGACCATCCGGCGGCCGAGGTTGGGCAGCAGCCGGCGGACCTCGCTGGACTCGCCCAGTTTGACGTGCCGAGGGCTGAGGAGTTCACGCACCGGCTCCGCCACCACGAAGCCCCGGCCACCGCACAGAGCGGGGGCCGCCTCGCGCTCAAGATTGCTCATGGCCACAACCTAGTCCGGCGGAAGGCCTCGCGTCAGCGCGTCACCGCGCCACTGCGTCATCCGGGCGGCCATCTGTCGATGAAGGGGCGGGTGGCCGTCGACCGGGCCGTCGCCCCACTGGGCTGACCCATGCGCAGTACTCGCTCATGGCCTCGCTGTACGGCATGCGGCATTCCGGCGAACGCCCCGTTCAGCGCCGCCTCGCCGACCACACCGGACTCGAGCCGCTCTACGTGTCGAAGCTCGCCCGCGCTCCGTCACCCTCCGCCTGGCGGCCGTCGCCGAGGGCCCGGCCGGGCGTGAGCAGCTCGTCGAAGGAGTCACCCGCGCACTGAAGATCGACACGGCGGAGGTGCACGGCGTGGTCGCCGAGCTGATCGCCGCGCGACTGCTGACCCCGGACGAGATGCCGAGCTGGCGGCCCTGGCCGAGCAACGGCCTACCCAAGTAGTGGAACATTGAACCGGAATACTGAACCGACCGGCCTGGTTGTCGGCCTCGAAGGAGGCCCCGAGTGAACACGACCTACGACGCCACGTACTACGCCCATGGAACACCGGCGGAGCGCTGGGAGCGCGCGCAGTTGTTCTTCGACGCCAAGGACTACGCCGCCGCCGCGCGCGTCCTGGTCGGGCTGGTCGAGGAGGTGCCCGAGCAGACCGGGCCGCGGCTGCTGCTGGCGCGCTCCTACTACCACTCGGCCCAACTGTGGCGTGCGGAGACCGAGTTGCGGACGCTCGTCGAGCGCGACCCCGTCGAGCACTACGCCCGGCTGATGCTCGGCCGCACGCTCCAGCGACAGGGGCGGCACGAGGAGGCGGAGTCGCATCTGCGGATCGCCTCGGCGCTCGCGGGCGACTTCGACGCGCGCGGGTGACGAGCGGTGTCGGCCGTCGGTCACAACAGCGGTGCCCGGCTCCGCGCGG
>NZ_JBHUQX010000408.1:0-8509 GCF_042674225.1 Streptomyces sp. NPDC056948 | reverse complement strand
GGCAAGGTGTGGACCCAGTGGTGGGACCAGGCCCCCGGGCAAAACTGGAACAACCATGCCCCGTTCCCCATCGCCAGCAACTTCCCCGTACCGCCTGAGGCGGGCTTGGCAGCGGTCGCCAGGACGTCGGATCACCTGGATGTCTTCTGGACCGGCGCTGACGAGAAGGTGTGGACTCAGTGGTGGGACCAGGCCCCGGGGCAAAACTGGAACAACCATGCCCCGTTCCCCATCGCCAGCAACTTCCCCGTGGCACCTGCGCCTTATACGCGCATCGCAGCGGTCGCCAGGACATCGGGTCACCTGGATGTCTTCTGGCCCGGTGCGGACAGCAAGATGTGGACCCAGTGGTGGGACCAGGCCCCCGGACAAAACTGGAACAACCATGCCCCGTTCCCCATCCACTGAGGAGTGGGAAGCGACGTCTTAGGCGATAGGCAGCTGGCCGAGCGGCCGGCCCCGGTCGGCCAGCGCCTCGAGAAAGGAGGCCACTTCCGAGTCCCTCGTGAAGGTGGGGCCGTTCCAGTACACCGGAACGGCCACGGGCGCGAGGCGCACCTCGGTGCCGTGGATGCGCGCGGCGTCGAAGAGGGTCTGCAGTACCTGCACGCCCGCCAGGTCCAGCGCGCCGAGGCGCGCGTGCCAGGTCTGGGTTTCGCGGTCGTACGTTGCGAGCGGGCGGAGCTTGGCCAGTTGTTCCTGCCAGTGAGGATCGGCGGCCGGCGCGGTCCGGATGGTGGCCTCCAAAACCCATGCACTGTCACGGGAGTTCGGCGAAGGGGTCATTCCCCTGACGGTAGATGCCCGCACTGACATTTCCTTCGGTCGGGTGAATTCCGAGCCAGCAGAGATACCCCGGCATGCACGAACGCGTCCCTACAGGCGTGGAGCCGATTCAAGAAGCACATGTGGCTGAGCCGGGCCAGGTCGTCATCGAGGTGGCGGGCCTGGACGACGACACCGTGTTCGCCTTCCAGAGGGCGATCGCCCGGACGTGGGCGACCGCGATCTCCGAGAGCACCTTCCGGGATCCCGGCCAGCCTGGCGTACGGCTGCGCCTGTACGCCGATCTGCGGCAAGTCGTCGCCCAGACGTCCTCACCGCACGAGGCACTGGTCCCCCGATACGCGATGAGGCCTGGTCCGCCACCACGGGGGGAGTGACGGACCAGGCCTGCATCCACGGTGCCACACTCCCCCGCGGCGCGCGCGATCTCCGAGTGAAGTGTCTGGAACCGCGGGAGCCGTGCCTCCTGTGCGGCCCGTGTCGAGACGGTTGTCCAGGCGCCAGCGGCCGGTCAGTTTCGGGCGAGGTCGAGCAGCATGGCGTGGAAGAGCGGCGCGTCGGGGATGCGCGGGCGTAGGTCCCCCAGGGTCCGCCAGCCCCACGACTCGTACAGGGAATGGACCTTGGGGTGCTCTTGATCGACCAGGAGCGTGGCGCGCTCCTCGGGTCGGTCCTCGAGTAGTGCGTCGTGCAGTCTGCGTGCGACCCCGGTCTTGCGCCACGGAACGCGGACCATCAGCTCGCTGAGCGCGTACGTCCGGCGCCCGTTCTCCTTGACGACGTCGGCCGGCACTTTGGTGAGCAGTCCTCCCCACCACGGCGCGCGCTTGGGGAGCGGGGCGCCGTACGCGTACCCGACTGCCTGGTCTGCGTCGTAGCCGACCACGCAGGTCCAGCCGGGGCGGCTGCTCCAGCCGTCGAGGCCCTGGGCGAACCGCTCGACCGTGGCGAACGGGTCGGTCTTCGCCGCGTCCGCGTACACCTCGCTGTAGACCTCCAGGAGCAGCGGGCGGAGCTCGGCGGCCTGGCGGTGGTCGTAGTGCCGTACGTCGATCCCAGCGGTGGTCACGGGTCGGGGCTCCTATGCGGTGAGGGTGCGCCGGACGGCGGCGAGCCGGTCGGCGATGCGCCGACTGTCGAGGGAGGAGGCGTCGAGGGTGGTCACGGTGGCTACGGCTTGGTCGCGGTTGCCCTGGGCGAGCTGCAGCTCGGCGAGCTGCACGGAGTAGTAGGCGTGGGAGCGGCGCATCGAGGGCGGGAGGAGTTCCAGGGCCTGGGCGGTGGAGGCCTCCGCGCGGTCGTACTGGCCCAGTGCCTGATGGGTGATGGCGGCCAGACCGGACAGTTCGGCCGGAGAGAGGAATGCGAGCCAACTCGGTTCTGACGCTGCGGGGTTGACCCGGTCGTAGGCCTGCTCGGCGGCGAGCAGGGAACGGGCGGCCCCGGTGCGGTCGGTGGTGCGTGCCTGGCCGATGGCGAGACGGGCGTGCAGCAGCGCGGAAATGTGCGGGTCCTGGCGGGCACGGCGGTTGTCGAGCGCGGCCCGGGTGATCTGGACGGCCTCTCGGTGGCGCCCCTCCATGCGGGCCTGCAGCGCGAGGTTCGACCAGGCGCGGGCGCTGGCCGAGGCGTCACCAGCGAGCAGGGCGCTTTGCAGGGAAGCGGTGTGCAGCAGCGCGGCCTGGGTGGGGTCGCCTCCGTCGTGGGCGGCCCAGCCGGCGGACGCGTACAGGCTGCTGATCGAGTGGTGTATCGCCTTCTCGACGCGGGTGCCGTAGACGCAGCCGCCGAGGGCGTCACGGAGCCGGTCGATGTAGGCGGTGCACACGGTGAGGAGTGGGCCCCCGCCGATAGAGAAGAAGTGGGAGTCCAGGCGGCCGATGTTCGCGGTCACGCGGTCGATGTCGCTCATCGACAGGCGGCCTCGGACGGGGGTCTCGTCGATGCCCAGGGCAAGCGCCACTGTGGCGGCGGCGGACAGGGCGAAGAACCTGCGGCGTTGCACGGGATTCTCCACCTCCTTCGGTGCCGGTAACGGCCTCGGCGGAGGGGTGGGCAGGTTGGCGCTGTTCTTCCCGCGCGGTACGAACCCCAGCCCCTGGGCCGGACGGTCGAAGATGCGTTCCAACGGCAGAAGGTACTTCGTCCAGGGCCAGCGCACTTCGCCGGAGATCCAGCGCCTGACGTGCCGGTCTGTGCAGTCGCCTTATTTGCCGAAGATGTCGGCGGAGACCCGGTTGACCTCTTCGGCGAGGGTCTCATGGGTGAAGTCGAACTCGGCGAGCAGCGCCTCGAGTCGAGTGTTGCGCTGTCTGTCCATCGGTCCCCCGGAGTACTGAGCGTGGGCGTGACGGTAGTCCCACTGAGCGTCACTCGTAGGCAAAACTGTCCGGTCGCTGTACGGGACTTGCCCGGAATCCGGCCTAAGCGCACCCGAACGGGTGGCGGTTGGCTGGACAGAGACAGCAAGGACGATCCGGGAGAGTGCCCGTGCCGAAGAAGCCCCGCGGCTGCAGTCGCGTCACATGGGCCGCAGAGGAGGTTGTCCAGTGACCGCCCGCCGGCCCCCGAAGAAGAGGGCTGAGAAGACCCCTCCCCCTGCCACGTGGATGTCGCAGTACGGCGAGCCGCAGGGCAACCGCCGTGACGAGCTGCTCGCCGCGAGCACCTGGTCCACGCGCCTTGTCCAGCACGACGGCGGGCAGGACGTCATCGTGCTGCCGCTCGCGCCCGCACTGGCGGCGCTCGACGCGGTGCAGGTACCGATCGCGGATGGCCACTCGCTCATCGCCGACTACCTGCACGGGAAGCTGCTGGTGGTCGTGGCCAGCGGCTGGGCGCAGCTGTGGGAGTTCGTACCGGACGTCCGGCTCGTGCCATACGGGGGGTGGGTCGTCGTGCCCGCACCCGGCGGCGTGGGGTCCTACGCTGCGTCGTGGGTGAGCCTTCCTCCCCCGAGGCTCACACCCTCTCAGGAGCAGGCCGACGAAGGGGAAGAGTGGGGCGAAGACGGTGAGGACGAGGCGCTCGTCGGTCTCCAGCCGGATTCCCTCCGCGCGTTGGTGTCCGCCGGCGCCCTCGACCCCCGGCGCCTGTTCGAGGGTTTAGCCGGCCGACCCGCGACGTCCCAGACGGTGGCTTCATGAGCGGGCACACCGTGCTCTACGACCCTGAAGGCCTCATCGAGGCGGAACTCCCCCTCGACCGTGAGCCATACATGTGCCTGGTCAAGGCGGTACTGGCCTGGACCGACGACATGGTCCTGCCCCCGAGCGACTGTGAACAGATCGCCCTGCAGCTCACCGGACACGGACGTGCCGTCACCTCGGACGTCCGGCGCCACTGCAACGAACTGCCCATTCTCAACGCGACCCGCATCCTGACCGAGGTCGTTCTCGCGGAAGCCGATCTCCGCCTGACCGCGCCGTACGAGGGCACAGCTCGTTGCGTGCGGCAACGGGCCCACATGGTCAAGGCACTGTACGAACGCCTCGACCGGCTCGCCCCGCCCGAAGAGGCGTCCACCGCCTGACCTTCCGTATCCCGGAGTGACACCGTGGGGTGCAGCCGCCGGCCAGCTCGCAGCGGACCAGGCACGGCGACTGCCCGCGGACTAAGCGGTTCTCATACCGGCGGGGGGTCACAAAGCAGGACGCATTCGCCGTGCCAATATCCGCAGCAATCGCGGTCGCGTGTGGGGTCTCGGTCGACGAATTCCGTGATGATGCGGCCGTCTTCGACGCGGGACACGCCTACTTGCGTCCTGAAGTCGATCTTCAGGATGTCGAGTTCCATGGTCATGGATTTGACCGCGTACCTGTCGGCTGCTTCGGGGTACTGGTCGAACAGCTTGTTCAGTGCGTCGAAGAACTCGGGATCGCTTTGCGGCCCGCAAGTGCTCTTGGTGGTCATGGCAACGCTCCAAAGCTTGAGTGCTCTGGTTCCCTCAGGCGAGTGCTTTCCCACCCCTCAGATGTCATCGTCTCGCGGGCTTCAAGCTGGTGCCACTCGGGAAGCCGCTGGCAGGCTGCGGCGGCTATGGCGATGCGGCTGACCGCGGACTAGGCAGGCCCAGTTCTCCGGTTGTGTTCCACGAGCGCCCGGAGCTGGATCTCGATCTTTTTTTGTTGGTCTGCCGTGAGTCTCGCGGAACGCTTCGATGATGCGCGTCTCGTGGTCTGGCGCCGCGGGTCCTGTTGTCTTGCGGTCAGCAGCGACGATTTCAAGTCCAGGACGCCGAGGACACCAGCGAGCCGGGGTGGGCAATGACGAGGCCCTCGGCCGCTGATCCTGCACCGAGCGCGGCCGAGGGCTACGCCCGTCGTGCTGATGACGAGGCAGCGTTCTTGTCCTGCACTATTCCTGTGACCGCTTGCCGGTCGAGGGCAAGTTCTAGCCGTGCAACCAGCTGCCGTACGGTGCAGCGGCCACAAGGTGGCCCAGCCCGAGAGCGGCAGCTGCGAGGACAAGGAGAAACAGCCCGGAGCGCAGGAACAGCGGACCCACGACGGTCACCGAGGCGGCCTGTGTCGTGAGGGTGCGCCAGTCCCGCACCCGGCGGACGTCCCCCGCGCTGGCCCACCAAAAGCCAGCACCGACCACAAGCAGGATCGCGCCGAAGAGGCCGACAAGACCACTGACGACGGCCAGGAACTCTCGTCGGTTGCTGTGGCCAGTGATGCTCAAAGCCGCCACCACGAGCGGCACCACGCCCAGCAGGCCGAAGGTCACGGCCTGCCGCGCAACGTCCGCCGGCCGCAGCCGCGGCAGCATCACGCCGTCCTGATCCAAAGCCATGGCCAGCACCCTAGCCCGCTCGGCCCGAGCAGCCGCGATGTTCCGAGCGTGAGAATCGTGCGGCTCGGAAAGACCGATCTCGATCAGTCACACCCGGGCGCCCCGATCGAAGCGCCCGCCGATCCGCCTCGGGGAGAGCAAACCTTCCGAGTTTGCCGGTGTTGGGTTCCCGCATACGCCCAATCACGGGTTCTCACAGATCAAGGGCGAAGCTGACAACTTTCACAGCCTGGGGGCTCGTATTTGAGGTAGGCGCTGCCGTTGTATCGGAGGGAAGCCAAGGGCTAGCGCGGCGACGATCTTTCACACCGTTCACGGAGTCCGTTGCCCAAGGCGGTGTTGGCACACGGCAGGTCCGGGCTTCGATCGGCGCTGCGCCGACGCGCACCCGTACGGAACTGCACCAAATGATCTCCCGAGGGGAAGCCGGGTTGGACAGCCCGTCATACCGGTCCGGCCGACTTCTCCCTGGGTCACAGAAACCCCCTGGAAGTGGAGGAGTTCATCCCCGTGACTGAGACCGACCGTAGTACCTCGGTGCCTTCATCGGCCATGGCGAAGGCACTCACCTGGGTCAGCGCTTTATCCGTGCTGGGCTCGATCGTTGCCGTCATCGTGCTCACCGTGAGCGGGAACAGCGACTACGTAGCCCCTGTGATCGGACTCGGAGCTGCGGCGGCGGCCACGGGCGGAACGGTCCAAGTCTGCATCCATGTCCGCCGCTGAACCCTGCTGCGGGTAGAGACGGGCGCGCCGGGTCCGCCCTGGGGGACGGGACGCCGCCCGGCCCCGCTGGCGACGTCCTAAAGCCGCAATATCTGACTAAAGAGGTGAGTTTATAGCGCCTCATGCGTCACCTGTAGCGTTACGGGGCCAGGGCATCACCCGCTCCGCTGGCTCGGACGTCATGTCCGGGCGGGAGGAGCCTGTGAGGATGCCCGTGTCCGTGCAGAGCGAGGGATTGGTGCCACTGTGGGTGCTTCGACGGCGACCGCCGAGACGAAGGTTTCCGACTTCTACTGTGCCGAGGCGCTAAGCGGTCGGACGCCGGTGAAGGTGGTGGAGGAGACGGACACGGTCTTGGCCTTTGAACACACCAAACCCAGCTACCCGGTCCACATCGTCGTTGTCCCCAAGAAGCACACGCCCTCCCTGGTCGATCTGGGGGATGGCGGGGAGGAACTGCTGACCGACGTCGTGCGCGTGGTCCGTACGGTCGCCGCGCGCGTGCGCAAGGAGCACGGGGCTGCGTGCGTGGTGACCAACGAGGGCGCCTACCAGGAGTCCAAGCACATGCACTGGCACGTGCTGTTCCGGGGCGAACTGCCCGAAGGACTGGCCTGAACCGGCACAGCCCGCCCCGGCCGGTCAGCTTCTGCGGCGCCGACGGGGGCCCGCCAGGCTGATCGTTCGCACCGCGATGTCGCGGGCGACCCGGTGGATGGTGTCAGGGTCCGGGGGCGTGGGGGACTGCTGGAGCTCAGGCAACAGCTTCTCGCACGCGTCCAGGATCGGACGTCCGTCGGCCAGCCGGTCATCGTCCGGCACAACGACGCAGGCCGCGCGGCTCGCGTACGCGCGGGCGTTGTCGAGTTGGTCGCCGCGGCTGACGGAGGCCGGCAGGGGGATCAGCACCGCGGGCTTGTCCAGGGCTTCCAGCTCGGCCAGGGTGGTGGCCCCCGCCCTGCCGATCACCAGGTCGGCCAGCCACAGAGCGTCCACCATCTCCTCGTGCAGGTACTCCAGCTGCCAGTATCGCGGTGCGGGGGCCAGGTCCGGGTCGAGGTTTCCGGGTCCGCAGATGTGGAGGACGGCGAACTTGTTGGTGAGTGCGGGCAGTTGACGGCGGACGGCGTCGTTGATGCGCTGCGATCCGCTGCTGCCGCAGAAGATGAGCAGGACCGGTTTGCCGTGCGGGATGCCCAGGTGTGCCCGTAGCTGCTCCGGCTGGCCGTCGGCGAGGTCGTCGCGCATGGGCAGGCCCGTGACCACCGCTTTGCGCCGCAGGCGCCGGGGCAGTACCTGTCCGGGTTCGGCCAGGAAGAGCGCGGTGGCGAACCGGGCCAAGATTCGGTTGGCCAGCCCGAGGCTGTGATCGGACTCGTGGATGGCGAGCGGGACGCGGTTCATCCAGGCAGCGATCCCCACGGGCACCGAGACGTAGGAGCCTTTGGAGAAGACCACGTCGGGCTTCTCGCGGCGCATCGCGCGCCAGGCGGCGTAGACCCCGCGCGTCACGGTGAGGGGCATGACGAGGTTTTGCCACGACCGAAAGCGTTGCAGTCCCGCCGAGGGAACCGGCGCGAGGCGGATGCCGGCCTTGTCCGCCAGCTTGTGCTCGATACTGTCCGCCCGGCCGAAGAACACCAGTTCTTCCACTCCGGCCCGGCGTAGTTCGGCGGCGACTGCCACGGCGGGAACGACATGACCGGCGCTTGCACCGCCGGTAATTCCGACTTTTAAGTTCACCGGATCACCCTAGCAGAATCTCGCAGTGCAATTACCTCAGAATTCCCTATTGCCGTCGCATGCTTTTCCGAATCGTTTCCGCTTTCCGCTGCTCGGCGTGGGCGAGCTTCGAGGAAGCACGGCTTGTCATGGCCGAGCGCGGCCCCCTGGTCGAGGGGCGGGACAGGAACCTAATCAAGAACCCCCGCTGCTCAGATCATGCGCGACAGCGCGGACATGATGATCAAGTTCGGCTCACGCTTCGGCTTCCGAACGACCGCACACGGCTGTCTGCGGCTCCGAAGGAACAGGGCGGCCCCGATGCTCAGGTTCTCTCGCTGCTGAGCTGAGTCATTGGGACGTGTCCTCGCCCTGGGGCGGCTCCCCAGCGTCATCCGCTTCGGGTGACGCTGCTTCTTCGCGGAACGGTCGATTCGCTTCCGGCCCGTTCGCGTTATCGGACCGTTCCGACCAAAGC
>NZ_JBHUQX010000407.1:0-8515 GCF_042674225.1 Streptomyces sp. NPDC056948 | reverse complement strand
GGGTGCAGAGGGCTTGGCGGCTCCTGCCCGAGAGCACCACGACGTGCCACCACTCGGCAGCGCCGCCGGGGCGCCCCGGCTCCCGGGCCCGAACAGTTCGGTGTCGCCTGCCACCGATCGGCGGGGCCGCGAGGGCGCCGCCGTTTCCGAGCCCGGGAGCGGTATCGCGTACCGACACCCGCGGGACCGCCAGGGCTCCGCTGCGTCAGCGCCGCTGCGCGCCGTCCGTCGCCGGGCGGCACCGCCGGCGCAGCACCACTCCCCCGAGCACCAGCGCCGCGCTCGCCGCGACGACCGGCAGGGTGTGGTCCGAGCCCGTGTGGGCGAGGGCGCCCGTGGCCTGCGGCGCGGAGTGCGGGGCAGGGGCGGGGTCGGGGGCCGGGTGCGCCCGGGGCGGGACGGACGGCTTCGGGGCCGCCGGCTTCGGTGGGTGGTGGGGGCGGACCGGCCGGCCGCCGGGGGTGTTCGAGGACTCGTTGCCGGTCGCCGCGTTGCCGATCCCGACCACGTTCACGCTGTTGCCGGTGACGTTGACCGGGAGGTCGACCGGTAGCTGTACGACGTTGCCGGAGGCCACGCCCGGTGAATCCTTTCCGCTGCCTTCGGCGACCGCACCGCCGGGCTTGCCCGGCCGGCCTGCCCGCCCGTCGCCCTTGTTCGCGCAGCTATTGCCCGCGGCGGGGTTCAGGACCCCCACCACGTTCACCGTGTTCCCGCACACGTTCACCGGGACATGCACCGGCAGCTGAACGGTGTTGCCGGAGACCACCCCGGGCGAACCGGCCGCCGATCCTTCCGCCGCGGAATCCGCGTACGCGGGGACCGCCAGGGCCATCGCGCCCGAGGCGGCGGCGACGGCGATCACACCGTTTCGGGTAACCCGTCTCATAGGTTCCCTGCCTTCCAGACATCGTCGCGGGCACTCACCCGCACGGGATAGAACGCGAGGCGCACGATCCGAGTTATGGCTTATCGGCCTTTCACTCCATCGAGCGGCCCGGTTGTCGAACTAGCGGTAAAGCCCTTCGTATGCGGGACGAAGCCACGCACCACAAGGCACTTCGAGCGGCCCCACCTGCCCGGAGGCGCCGCTTCCGAGGCCCGCTTATGGTGGGCGAGGGCGCCGGTTCCCGGTCCGCTGTGGGGCGCCCCTGGAGGCATTGATGCTGGCCAAGCTGTCCACGCACCTCTCGATCCGGCGCTGCGCGGTCACCGGCGTGGCCGGGCTGGCCCTGCTGGGCGCGGGCCTGCCGGCGGCCGACGACCCCCCGCCCGGCCTGACGCGCTTCTACGACCAGAAGGTCAAGTGGTCGGCGTGCGAGGGCATGGACATGCCCGCGGACCTGCAGTGCGGCAAGGTCACCGTCCCGCTCGACTACGCCAGGCCCGGGAAGGGGACTCTCGATCTCGCCTTGGCCCGCTACCGGGCCACGGGCAAGTCCAGGGGCTCGCTGCTGCTGAACTTCGGCGGCCCGGGCGTCCCGGGCGTGACCCAACTCGCCATCGGCGGCAAACACTTCATGGGCCTGACGAACGGCTACGACGTCGTCGGCTTCGACCCTCGCGGCGTCGGCCGCTCCGCGCCGGTGAGCTGCGGAAACGCCTCCACCGGCGCACTGGACGCGACAGACGGGAACGCCGAGGTCGCCGATCCGCAGGCCGTGCTCGAGAAGCTGCGCGCGGCGGCGGCCGAGTGCGCCGAGCACTCGGGACCCGTCCTGCGCCACATGGGCACGGTGAACGCGGCCCGCGATCTGGACGTCATGCGGGACGCGCTCGGCGACGACAAGCTCAACTACCTGGGCTTCTCGTACGGCAGCCGGCTCGGGGCGGTGTACTCGGCCCGCTTCCCCGAGAAGGTCGGCAGGGTGGCGCTGGACGGCGTGGACACGCTGACCGAGCCGCTGTCCGAGCAGGGCATGGCGAGCGCCCGGGGACTGCAGACCGCGCTGGAGAACTTCCTGACCTGGTGCACGGAGGACATCGCCTGCCCGTTCGGGCAGGATCCGCGAAAGGCCAGGGAACACGTCGAACAGGTGGTCGAGTCACTCGACGAGGACCCGGTGCCGACGGACTTCGGCGAGGCGTTCTCCGGCCAGGACTTCGCGGGCGCGCTCGGGCAGGGCCTCTACAGCAGGGAGCTGTGGCCCTTGCTGCAGCGGGCGGTCGCCCAGCTGCTCGAGGAGGGCGACACGCGTGGCCTGGAGGCCTTCGCGTCCGGAGGTGTCACGCTCCCGCCGCTGCGGGGCAAGCACCGCGGACTCGTCGACCCGGAGGACGTGCCCCTGGACAACCTGCCGGCGGCGCTGATGGCGGTCAATTGCGCGGACGATCCCGACCGCCCCGCCGCCGCGCAGGTCACCAAGGACCTCGGCCGGCTCCGCGCCCGGTACGAGCAGGCGTCACCGGTCTTCGGCCGGTACCGGCTCACCCAGGTGCTGCTGTGCTACGGCCGCCCCAAGGGCACCGACTTCATCCGCGACGAGGTCAAGGACGTCGACACGCCGAGGATGCTGCTCGTCGGCACCCGCGGCGACCCTGCCACGCCGTACCGCTGGACGGTGGAGACGGCCGAGCGGCTCGGCTCGTCGGCCGTGGTGCTCGACAACCGGAGCGAGGGCCACACCGGCTACGGGTCCTCCAAGTGCGTGCACGGCAAGGTCGACGCCTTCCTGCTGTACGGCACTCTCCCGCCGGACGGCAGCTCCTGCGGCTCCGATCACGACACCGAGTGAGCCGGTGCTCCCCCAGCGTGCCTCCGCGAACGCGCACACCGGCACTCGAACCGGTGAACCGATTGCCCCAAATGCCCCGATCGCGAATCAGCTCTATCGTGCTGTCATGGAGCACGTTCTGAGTCCCGCGACCCTTGCCGAGCTGCGGCGCCCGCGCCCCTACCCCGCGGTCTCCGTGCTGACGCCGACACACCGGCGCGAGCCCTACAACGCCCAGGATCAGGTCCGGCTGCGCAACGTGGTGGCCGAGGCCAAGAAGCAACTGGAGGCCGATCCGGAGGTCAGCCGGGATCGGCGTACCGAGGTCGCCCGGCACCTCGACCGGGCCCTGTCCGAGGTCGACCTGACGCACGCCGAGGACGGCCTGGTCATCTTCGCGGCTCCCGGTGAGCACCAGGTGTGGTCGCTCGCCCGGTCCGTGCCCGAGCGCGTGGTGCTCTCGGACACCTTCCTCACCCGCAACCTGGTCTCCGCCCAGACGGCCGGGCGGCCGTTCTGGGTGCTGTCGCTCGCCGCGGACCGCGTCACGCTGTGGAACGGCGGAGTCGACCGCGTATCCGAGGCACGGGTCGGCGGCTTCCCGCTGACCAGGCGCGTGGAGAACTTCGACCCGGAACGGCAGCAGCGGATCGGGGACCTGCCGAGCGCCTTCCGGGAGGAACGCACCCGCCAGTTCCTGCGCGAGACCGACACCGCGATGAGCACCGTCCTGCGCGACCACCCGCGACGGCTGTACGTCACCGGCGAGCCGGCCGCCCTCTCGCTGCTGGACGAGGTCGGCAGTGCCGCCAAGGGCGCGGTGCACGTCCCGCACGGCGGGCTCGCCCACGGGACGCCCGAGACGGTGTGGCAGGCCATACGCCCGGTGATCGAGGCGGAGGCCCTCAGGAGCACGGACGCCGTGAGCCGCGCCCTCGAAACGGCCCGCGGGCGGCGGGAGTTCGCCGCCGGTGTCGACGAGCTGTGGCAGAGCGCCAGAGTCGGCCGCGTCCGGCTGCTGGCCGTCGAGGAGAACTACCGGGTGACGGTCCGCGACGCCGGGGACCATCTGATCCTCGCCGAGTCCGGCGATCTCGACTCCCGCGAGGACATCGTGGACGAGATCGTCGAGCAGTGCCTGGAGACGGGCGCCGACGTCCGCTTCGTACCGGACGGCGCACTCGGCGAGGCGGACGGGATCGCCGGGGTGCTGCGGTACTGAACGCCTCGAACACCGGGCCGTCGAACACGCGCGGCACCTGGGCGCAACGTTACCCACGGGTCGTCAAATACCCTGTGTAACCTACGACTTGAGCACCCGAGCGGCACACTTCGCGCCTACCTCGGAGTAACTCCGTGAGACTGTGGCATATGCCAGAAGCACCACCGTATCGTGTGTTGCCGAATCCCTTACAGGGCGTCGCGGGCTGTGCAACAGTCGTAACGGTCCCTCCGTCCGCCTTGGTCGTACCGTCCCCGCATCGGAGTGCGTCATGCCGTCCCACCTCTCCGCGGACCGCCCAGCCGCCCAGCCGCCCGGACGCGGCTCGGTCGACGCGCTCATATCGCAGACGCGGCGGCTCAAGGGCGACATGGACGCGGTGCGGCGCGACGCCGAGGGGGACGGATCGGACCACCCGCGCGGTCGCTGGCAGCGCGCCCTGTACGACCTGGCCCTGCACCAGCTCAACGACCTCGACGAACATCTGGCCCAGCTACGGGACGGCCCACCGCCCGCGGCGGCCCCCCTGGAACCCGCCGCTCCCCCGCAGGGTTCGCTGCTCAGCAGGGTCGGCAGCGCCGAGTGGAACCTGCTGACGGACGAGGCCAGTTGGTCCGGGGAGCTCTACCAGATCCTGGGCCGCGACCCCGACGCTCCGCCGCTCACCCTCGACGAGATGCCGTCCCTGGTCCTCGACGAGGACCGGCCGAAGCTGACGGCGATGGTCACGAACTGCCTCGTCGACGCCCGGCCCATCGACGGCGAGTTCCGCATCGCACGCCGGGACGGCGACGTCCGGACCGTGCACATGATGGGCGAACCGGTGCTCGACACTGACGGCAGCACCGCCTCGATGTGGGCCGTGCTGCGAGACGTCAGCGAACTGCGCCGCAGCCAGCGGGTGGTCAGCGAGACCCGTGACTCGCTCCACCACGAGGGGCATGCCGCGCGGACCGAACACCGGCTCGCGGTCGAGTTGCAGGAGGCCGTGCTGCCGCCGTGGCGCGGCTCCCTGCGGCTCCCGCACCGGGGCCCCAGGACCCTCGATCTCGCGGCCCACCACCTGCCGGCGTCCACGAGCACGCTGATCGGCGGCGACTGGTACGACGCGCTCGAACTGACCGACGGCGAAACGCTCCTGAGCGTCGGCGACCTCACCGGCCACGGAGTCGGTGTCACGTCGAACATGACCATGCTGCTCGGCGCCGTCCGCGGCATGGCGATAGCCGGTGCCCCACCGGGACAGCTGATGGCCTGGCTGAACCAGTTACTCGACGCCACCGTGCAACCCGCCCTCGGCAGCGCCGTCTGCTGCCGCTACCGGCCCGAAACCCGCACCCTGGTGTGGGCGCAGGCCGGGCACCCCGCCCCGCTGCTGTTCCGCGACGGGACGGGGCGCATGCTGAACACACCGGACGGCGTCCTGCTCGGCGCCACCTCGGGCGCCGTCTACGGGCAGGCCGAAGAGACCCTCGAGGTGGGCGACCTGCTGCTCCTGCACACCGACGGGCTGGTACCCGGGCACACCGGAGCGGCGGCCGTGAACCTCCTCCTCGACCTGGCCCCGCGCCTGGCAGGGAACCGCACAGCGGAGGACTGCGTGACGACGATCGTCCAGGAGTTCGGCGAGGGCGCACGCGAGGACAACGCCTGTGTGCTCGTCGCCAAGGTCACGTCATAGGGTCACGCCATAGGAAAGTCAGGCCCGTGCGCTGTTGCCGCCCCTGGCCTTCGTCTTCGGCAGGGCGAGCTTGATCTCCTCCCGCAGCTCCTGGATCCTCGGGTAACCGGAGTACTCGGCCGTGAGCCGGTACATCTCGCGCAGCCGGTCCCAGGTGCGATGGGAGGAGTTGGATCCCATCGACACCAGGGCCAACCGCGCGTACCGGTCCGCCTGTTCGGGGTCGTCCGCGATGAAGCAGGCCGACGCCATCGACAGATAGTCGAAGATCTTCGACCGCTGCCGGCCGTCGACCCGCAGGGCCAGCGCCTTCTCCGCGTAGTGCTGGGCATGCGCGGACGCGCCCGGCTCGAACTCGGCGAGCGTGCGATAGGCCAGCGCCTGCATGCCGTAGAGGTCTTCCTCCTTGAAGGTCTGCATCCAGTCCGGCGGTGGTACGTCGGCCTTGTCGGATACGAACAGGTCCTCGGCCTGCCCGAGCGTGCGGCGCATCGCCTGGCCCTTGCCCATGGCGGCCTGTGCCCAGGCCTCGATGGTGCAGAGCATCGCCCGGGTGCGGGGCAGCACGTCGTCGCCCGAGCCGGATGTGGCGAGTCTCATCAGGTCCAGGGCCTCGTCCGGCTTGCCCAGATGGACCATCTGGCGGGCCGCACGGGAGAGTGCCTCGCCCGCGCGGGGCCGGTCCCCGCCCTCCCGGGCCGCGTGCGCGGCGATGACGAAGTACTTCTGGGCCGTGGGTTCCAGGCCGACGTCGTGCGACATCCAGCCCGCGAGTACGGCCAGGTTGGCGGCGACGCCCCACAGGCGCCGCTGGAGATGGGGTGGGTGACGGTAGGCGAGCATGCCGCCCACCTCGTTGAGCTGTCCCACCACGGCCTTGCGCTGGAGCCCGCCGCCGCGGGCCGCGTCCCAGGCGCGGAACACCTCGACCGAACGCTCCAGTTCCTCGATCTCCTGCGACCCGATGGGGGCGGCCTCGTAACGGTCGAACCCGGCGGGGTCGGCGTGCAGGGGATGATCGAGGTCGGGAGCGTCGGCAACCAGGGCAGGGTCGGTGTGCAGCCAGTCGTACATGGCGCTGCTGAGTGCGGATCCCGCGGCGAGCGCGGCGCCCGCGCCCACCAAGCCGCGTCGGTTGAGCATGAGGTCCATTCCCGTGAATTCGGTGAGGACCGCGGCCGTCCGCTCGGGCGCCCACGGCACACCGTCGGGAGGCTCCGCACTCCCGCCGCCCTGCCGTTTCCCCGCACGCCCGTGCCGGACCAGACCGAGGTCCTCGATGGTCACGACACGGCCGAGACGCTCGGTGAACAGAACCGCCAGCACCCGCGGCACCGGATCGCGCGGGATCTCTCCCGTGTCGATCCAACGCCGCACCCGGGAGGTGTCGGTCGAGAGCTGGGGGTGGCCCATGGCCGCCGCCTGCCGGTTGACCAGCCTCGCGAGTTCGCCCTTCGACCAGCCGGCCAGGCCGAACAGGTCCGAGAGACGGGTGTTGGGTTGTCCGCTCACATCAAGCCCCCAGGTACTCGGCTGAGTTGACAGTAGCCCGGGGAGACTTGCCGGGCGACTATTCGCCAGGGTTCGCCAGGGTTCGCCAGATGGTGTGCCACCGGGCATCCGGTGTCAGGTAGGAAAGCGCCACCCCGACCCGGTCGCCGCAGGGACATTCCCCAGGATGCTCCAGGGAGTCCGGGCCGGGGGTGCGCTGTCGTCGCAGGCACACGAAGGGATCTGTTTCGCCCATGTACGCAGCATCGTCCTCCGTGTCCGCACCGCCCCGGTCGCTGCACCCGCGTCCCACGGACAGTGGCCCCTACCTCGCCCCCGCGCGGCCGGCGGCCCCCGTGCTCGGTGCGGGCAGGGCACGGCGCGGCGCGGTTCTCGGAACCCAACCGCTCAGCGGAAGACTCGACTTGTCCGGCCCCCAGGGCGCCCAACTGCGCACCGCCATCGCGTCGGTGCACCGCATCTGCCCGGAGTTCGCCCCGGTGCAGGTGCTGCGCCGCAACGGCCGGTCCGTACTCCTGGTCGGTACGACCGGTCGCAACACGGCCGTCGCCAAGTGTTTACTGGACCACTCTCCCGCCTGGTCCGAGCGGATCCACCACGAGATAGCGGCGTACCGCTCGTTCGTCCGGCACCGCCCTCCCGTGCGGGTGCCGAGACTGATCGCGGCGGACCCGGACAACTGCACGCTGGTGATCGAGCGGATGCCCGGGCGGGTGGCGGCGCTCCAGCGGCACCCGGCCGAGGCGCCGCCGCGGGCGGACATCAGAGCCGCGCTGGGCGCGATCTGCCGGCTGAACGCCTGGCGGCCGCCGGCGGGCACGTTCGACGCCCCGCTCGACTACGCGGCGCGGATCTCGCGGTACCACGAGCTGGGTCTGCTCACCGACCGGGACCTGGGCGATCTGCAGAAGCTGCTGCACGGCATCGCGCAGGCGGCCGGGCGGCATGGAATGGGCCAGTTCTGCCACGGCGACGCACTGTTGTCGAACATCCTCCTGTCACCAGCCGGTCCAGTGCTGGTGGACTGGGAGCACGCGGGCTGGTACCTGCCGGGCTACGACCTGGCGACGCTGTGGTCGGTGCTCGGGGACGCACCGGTGGCCCGTCGCCAGATCAGCCAGATCGCCCAGTCGGCGGGCCCGGCGTCCAGGGATGCCTTCCTGGTGAACCTGATGCTGGTGCTGACCCGTGAGATCCGTACGTACGAGACGGCCGTGCAGCGTTCGATGCACGACGCGGCCCCGGCGGCACCGGGCCCGGCCCACCCTGGTGCTGCGCCGTCCGGCGAGGAGCAGCGGCTGCTGCTGCGGCGGCTGCACGACGACTGCCAGCTCGCCCGGCGGGCCGTGCGCGCGGCGGTCGGCACTCGCTGACGGGGACGAAGCG
>NZ_JBHUQX010000406.1:0-8530 GCF_042674225.1 Streptomyces sp. NPDC056948 | reverse complement strand
ACGAGGGCGTGTCGCTGTGGGCGGTGCACGAGCCGTACGGCGGGCCCGAGGCGCTGAAACGCTTCGTCGACCGGGCCCACGAGCTTCTGGGAGACGGCCGAGACCTTCTCCGTGGCGGTGCGGATCTCGGCCGAGTCCTCGCCCTTGAGCTTTTCCTTCAGCTCCTCGACGGCCTCTTCGACCTCGGTCTTGATCTCGCCCGGAACCTTGTCCTCGTTGTCCTTGAGGAACTTCTCCGTCTGGTAGACGAGCTGCTCGCCCTGGTTGCGGGACTCGGCGGCCTCGCGGCGCTTGTGGTCCTCCTCCGCGTACTGCTCGGCCTCCTGGCGCATGCGGTCGACCTCGTCCTTCGGCAGCGAGGAGCCGCCGGTGACGGTCATCTTCTGCTCCTTGCCGGTGCCGAGGTCCTTCGCCGTGACGTGCATGATGCCGTTGGCGTCGATGTCGAAGGACACCTCGATCTGCGGGACGCCGCGGGGCGCCGGGGGCAGACCGGTCAGCTCGAACATCCCGAGCTTCTTGTTGTACGCCGCGATCTCGCGCTCGCCCTGGTAGACCTGGATCTGCACGGAGGGCTGGTTGTCCTCGGCGGTGGTGAAGATCTCGGACCGCTTGGTCGGGATCGTCGTGTTCCGCTCGATGAGCTTGGTCATGATGCCGCCCTTGGTCTCGATACCGAGGGACAGCGGGGTGACGTCGAGGAGCAGGACGTCCTTGACCTCACCCTTGAGGACACCGGCCTGCAGGGCGGCGCCGATGGCGACGACCTCGTCCGGGTTGACGCCCTTGTTGGCGTCCTTGCCGCCGGTCAGGTCCTTGACCAGTTCGGCGACGGCGGGCATACGCGTGGAGCCACCGACGAGAACGACGTGGTCGATCTCGGAGAGGTTGATCCCGGCGTCCTTGATGACGTTGTGGAACGGCGTCTTGCAGCGCTCCAGAAGGTCCGCGGTGAGCTGCTGGAACTGGGCGCGGGTGAGCTTCTCGTCGAGGTGCAGGGGGCCCTCGGCGGAGGCGGTGATGTAGGGCAGGTTGATCGAGGTCTCGGTGGACGAGGACAGCTCGATCTTCGCCTTCTCGGCGGCCTCGCGCAGACGCTGCAGGGCCATCTTGTCCTTGCCCAGGTCCACGCCGTGGCCGGACTGGAACTGCTGGACCAGGTAGTCGACGACGCGCTGGTCCCAGTCGTCACCACCGAGGTGGTTGTCACCGTTGGTGGCCTTCACCTCGACGACGCCGTCGCCGATCTCCAGCAGCGAGACGTCGAACGTACCGCCACCGAGGTCGAAGACCAGGATGGTCTGGTCGTCCTTGTCGAGGCCGTACGCCAGGGCGGCCGCGGTGGGCTCGTTGACGATGCGCAGCACGTTCAGGCCGGCGATCTCGCCGGCCTCCTTCGTGGCCTGGCGCTCGGAGTCGTTGAAGTACGCCGGGACGGTGATGACCGCGTCGGTCACCTTCTCGCCCAGGTAGGACTCGGCGTCCCGCTTCAGCTTCTGGAGCACGAAGGCGCTGATCTGCTGCGGGTTGAAGGGCTTCCCGTCGAGCTCGATCTTCCAGTCGGTGCCCATGTGCCGCTTGACCGAGCGGATGGTCCGGTCCACGTTGGTGACCGCCTGACGCTTGGCCACCTCTCCGACGAGCACCTCACCGTTCTTGGCGAAGGCGACGACGGACGGCGTGGTCCTGGCGCCCTCGGCGTTGGTGATGACGGTGGGCTCGCCGCCCTCCAGAACGCTGACGACGGAGTTAGTCGTGCCCAGGTCGATGCCGACCGCACGTGCCATGGTTGATTCCTCCAGCTGACTTGAGTGGAACGGACTCAAGTGTGCACGACGGCCCCCGACCGGTCAACAGAGCTGAGTCGAGCAGACTCAAGTCTTATCCGTTCCTTACACGCAACGGAGCCCTGACCTGCGGCGACATCTCGCGCCGAGGAGCCCGGGGGCCTCGGGAGGAGTACACCGAGACGCATGACACAGCGAGGACGACGACGAGGGCCACGCCCGCCACCCACCACAGCGCGTCGTTGCCGACCCAGCCGGCGTGCGCGAGTACCCCGACGGCCACCCCGGACAACGCCCCGGTCCCCAGCAGCAGACTCGCCCCCGGCGGGGTGAGCCCGAGCCGCCGCAGCCGGTGCGCGAGATGGTCGGGGCCGCTGCGGAGAACGGCCCGCCCGGCCATCCGCCGCGACAGCAGCACCAGACCGGCGTCGGCGCACACCAGGGCGGTCAGCGCGAACAGCACCCCCGCGCTCTCCCCGATCCCGGACCCGGCCCGCGCGTACACGGCCCCCGAGGCGATCACGAACCCCGCGGGCATGGACCCGCAGGCCCCGAGCCCGACCCGGGCGGGATGCCAGTTGTGCATGAGGAACCCGGTCAGCGCGGCGGCCAGCACGCTCATCAGCACGGCGATCCCGTCCATCACCTCGACCGCCGCGCAGACCCCCACCCCGAAGGCGGTCACGACCCCCACGGTCCCGGCGAGCCCGTCGGCGTGATCGACGCCCCGGAACCCGAGAGTCAGCCCCGCGACCCACACCACGGCCAGCAGCCCGGTCCCCACACCCGTCTCCCCGTACGGCACGACACAGGCCGCCGCCGCGGCCGCACCGGCGAAGAGCACCCGGCGCCGCAGCCGCCACACGTCGTCGACCAGCCCGAGCAGGGCCACCACGCCCCCGGCGACGAGCAGTTCCCGCACCTCGCCCCCGGTCGGCACGCCCTCCACCCAGCCGTAGGCGCACACCACCACACCGGTGACCGCCACGACGGCCACACCCCCGGACAGCGGCACCTCCCGCTGCCGCCGCCGGTCGACGAGACGCGACCACCGGGCAGGCGCCCGGAGGAGGGCCGCGAGCAGGGCGGTGAACAGAAGGGCGATGGCGGCGGCACTGATCCCGTAGAGCACGGATCCAAAATAGGGGTTATTGGGGTGATTAGACCGGAATAACACGATCATCCTAGGCGCCGCGGGGTCCGCGACAGGGGGAACACCAGGTCGAATTAGCCCTTCTCCCTGGCGTCTTGTGGGAGCCTGAGACGCCTCGGACCGTGGCAGGGCTCAGAGGGAGGCCGCGATGGGGGACGTGCTGGGGACCTGGTCGGTGGGGGTGGGCTTTCTGCTCGGCATCGCCGTTCTCACGCTCAAGGACTGGCTCGGCGCCAAGGCGAAGGTGCTCCTCGACTTCCTCTACCGCCGTTTCGCCGGCAGCCGCCTGCTGCGCCGGGCCGCCCTCGCCAAGTACACCCACGAGGTCTACCGCCGCCACAAGGAGTTCCCCGTCTCGTTCCAGGTCGACGAGGCGCTCAAGCTGCCCATGGCGTCGGTGTACGTACCCCTGCGTGGCGGCTCGGGCGACCAGCTCGCGGCATCCCTGCGCGAAGCCCGCCACAGCGTGGTCCTGGGCGTCCCGGGCGCCGGCAAGACGATGCTCCTGCGCCACGAGGCACTGATGTGGGCACGGCACAGAATCCGCGAGGGCCGCCGCCGGGTCGACCTGGGCGAGCTCAGGGGCATCCCGGTCCTGCTGGAACTCCACCGTCTGAACAAGGACGCCACGGCCGGTCTGGAGCAGCACATCGTCCGGCACTTCGAGCGGCACGGCTTCCCCCGGGCCGGCACCTGGGTGGCGGGCGCACTCGACCGCGGCGACCTGGCCCTCTACCTGGACGGGCTCGACGAGGTGAACAGCGACATCCGTGACCGGATCGTCGACATGATCAAGGACTTCGGCGAGACGCACCCCGAGTGCCGGCTCGTGGTCACCTGCCGTGTCGCCGTGTACGAGGGCCAGTTCACCGAGTTCCACCAGACGCTGCGCGTGCAGGACTTCGACGAGCACCTGATCCGCCGCTTCCTCGGCGGCTGGCCCTGGCAGGCCGGGACGGCCTCGGACAGCGTGGAGCAACTGCTCGGCGCCCTGCGGGACACCCCGCAGATCATGTCCCTGACCCGCAACCCGCTGCTCCTGACGATGATCGCGTACCTCTACGACTTCGTGTACGCGGGGACGGACCAGGTCCTGCCCCACACCCGGTCCGAGTTCTACAAGCAGGTGATCGACAACCTCCTGATCGACCGCCGCCGGCAGTCCGTCTTCCCGCACCCGCTGAAGAAGGCGGTGCTGCGCCGCCTCGCCCTCGTCGCCCAGGACGTCCCGTCGGACACGCACGACCGGCTCGCGCTGCCCGAGGCCGTGGTGCTGTCGACCACCCGGACCGTCCTGGAACGGCAGGGCCGGGATCCCCTCCAGGCCGAGGAGGTGATCCGGGAGATCGCGCACCGGAGCGGGCTGCTGCTCGTCGTCGACAACGGCGAGCGCTACCAGTTCGCCCACCTGACCCTCCAGGAGTGCCTGGCCGCCATCGAACTCGCGGCCGAACCACAGGCGCTGCTCAGGCGCTACACCGCGGATCCGCAGGCGTGGCGCGAGACCGTCAGGCTGTGGTGCGGAGTGGAGCCGCACGACTCCTCGGAGGTCATCCGCCAGGTCTTCTCCGGCGACCCGGTCCTCGCCTTCCAGTGCCTGGCCGACGCGCACACCGTGGATAGCAGCCTGGCCCAAGAGATTGTTGAGCACTTTCAAGATCGCCTGGAGTATGGCGACGAGCAGACGGTGACAGCCTTCAGTGTCGTAGCGTCAGATCCAGGGCATATAGGTGCACAAGCCTTCGACTTCCTTTGGGTGACCGTACGTTCGGCAGCAAATTCGGGGCTGGTAAACGCGGCTGCCCGCGCCCTGGCCGGCACGAATCTTCCGAGAGCTGCCGCGAAGCTGGCGCTTGCGGCCCGGGAACCAAGTGAGCCAGCGTGGCAGTCACTGATCACGATGGGAGACCTGGCAGTACCCGCGTTCATCACCAGAGCTCAATCGAGCACCCACGCCATACACGCTCTGTGGTCCATCCGTACGCCGAAAGCCGCACTCGCACTGAATGAGCTGCTGTGGACATGCCAGGATCCGGAAGTCGAGTTGCTCTGCGCCTTCCACCTGGGAGAGCTCCTGACCGTCCCGGAGATCGCAAGTGAGCTGTGTCGAGCCCCTGTGCCAGGTGACGCACAGTGCATGGACTGGGTCTGGGGACCGTTCGCGCAGGGTCCCGAGGACGCGTTGATCAAAATCGCGGGTAAAATCGCCGCCATCCTCGATCGCTTGGAGCCACAAGCGATCGAGGCGAGGAGCGGACTACCGACGCCGGACCCGCGCATCATCGTCCCCCTTGTTGCCTTCGGTGCCGCTACGGAGGTCGAGCACGTCGGCAACCACGTAGTGGCCGGCTCGATCTCCCTCCACACGGCAGAGTGGATATCCCCCCGGCGGAAGGCCCTTCGCGACTTACTTCCGCCACATACGCAGAAGTCAGTCAACTTCCTACTGGCCTATGAACCGAGAATCACGAGTCGGGCATCCTGGGACGCTCCCACCCAGTCCACGCGCTTTGACTACAGCAAGAGCCCGCACTACCGGTTCCTAGTGATGGTCAGCCTTGCCCTCTCGGGGGTAGCGGCATGGCGTGCACTGCAGGCGGCAACAGGTGAGTGGGGTTGGGGTCCCAGCTGGCTGGGCGCGGCGTCACTCATCCAGATTGTTGGAGGGTGGCTAGTTCTGGTGAGCCAAGGGGCCCTCGTCAACAGCCGGGCGCTGCGCAAATTCGGCCTGATGAGCCTCTTCACCTGCACTGAAGCGATCTGCAGGCCCCGCGGGAGCCACAGATACACCGAGTGGAGCAGCCTCTGGTCGATCGCTACCGTCGGCCTCCTACCCGTGGTCTGCACATACTCCTACGTCGCGCTGATGCAGCCGTATGGAGTCTTCGCGGCGACCCTCGCGGCACTCTTCGTTCTCGGGTCATACCTCTCCGTGCATGCCCGGGCAGCACTCCTAGACGCACGAGCATGGATGAAGGAGAGCGGCACTGTGCGAATGATCCTCGAAGATCTCGTCTGACCCACTGCACACGCCCTCGACATCACTCAGGCAACCCTCAGCGACGCAGATCACCGCTGGGCTGGCTACAGTGCGACAGAGGATAGGGGTAGTCTCAAACGGACTGCATAAGTTACCGCTTAGTAATGTCGGGAAACCTCAAGACCGCCAGGTCTTCCCGTGTTCCCGACGAAACCCCTCGCAGGCCCGAGGAGCCCCCATGCAACTCGCCGCGATCATCGTGTCGCTGGTTCTGACCGTGGTCGGCGTCGCGCTGCTCGCACGCGCGATCGGCCAGTTCGTCCGGTATTTCAAGCTGGGCCAGCCGGTCCCCGCAGGTACCCGGACCGACAACCCCTACCAGCGCAGCGTGACCCTGGTGAAGGAGTTCCTCGGGCACACGCGCATGAACCGGTGGGGCATCGTCGGTATCGCCCACTGGTTCGTGGCGATCGGCTTCCTGACGCTGCCACCGACGATCATCACCGCGTACGGCCAGCTCTTCCAGGCCGACTGGACGCTGCCGGTCATCGGCGGCTTCCTCCCCTATGAGCTCTACATCGAGTTCATCGCCGCGATGACGACCGTCGGTATCGCCACGCTGATGGTGATCCGGCTGCTGAACCTGCCGTCGCGCCCGGGCCGCAAGTCCCGCTTCGCCGGTTCGAAGATGGGCCAGGCGTACTTCGTCGAGTACGTCATCCTCACCATCGGCCTGGCCATCTACGTGCTGCGGGGCCTGGAGGGCGCGCTGCACCACGTGGAGGGATACGAGGCCGCGTACTTCGCGTCGTACCCGCTGGTCCTGGCCTTCAAGGGGCTGAGCGTCGCCGCGCTGCAGAACCTCGTCTACTTCTTCGCGATGATCAAGCTGGGCACGACCATGATCTGGATGATCACGGTCAGCCTGAACACCAACATGGGTGTGGCCTGGCACCGCTTCCTGGCGTTCCCGAACATCTGGTTCAAGCGCGAGGCGACCGGCGGCACGGCCCTCGGTGCCCTGCAGCCGATGACGTCCGGCGGCAAGCCGATCGACTTCACCGACCCGGGCGACGACGACGTCTTCGGCGTCTCCCAGGTCGAGCAGTACTCGTGGAAGGGCCTGCTGGACTTCTCCACCTGCACCGAGTGCGGCCGCTGCCAGTCGCAGTGCCCCGCCTGGAACACGGGCAAGCCCCTCTCCCCCAAGCTGCTGATCATGTCCCTGCGGGACCACGCGCACGCCAAGGCGCCGTACCTGCTGGCCGGCGGCGGCAAGACGATGGAGGGCGAGGAGAAGGCGTCCGAGGAGCAGCTTGCCGGTGTGCCCGCGGCCGCTCTGGCGGAGGCCGAGCGCCCGCTGATCGGCACCGCCGAGGAGAACGGCGTCATCGACCCGGACGTCCTGTGGTCCTGCACCACCTGCGGTGCCTGCGTCGAGCAGTGCCCGGTGGACATCGAGCACGTCGACCACATCGTCGACATGCGCCGCTACCAGGTGATGATCGAGTCGTCGTTCCCGTCCGAGGCGGGCACGATGCTCAAGAACCTGGAGAAGAAGGGCAACCCCTGGGGCCTGGCGAAGAAGCAGCGCCTGGAGTGGCTCAAGGAGCTGGACTTCGAGGTCCCGGTCGTCGGCAAGGACATCGAGGACCTGTCCGAGGTCGAGTACCTGTACTGGGTCGGCTGCGCGGGCGCCCTCGAGGACCGCGCGAAGAAGACGACGAAGGCCTTCGCCGAGCTGCTGAACATCGCGGGCGTCAAGTTCGCCATCATGGGCGGCGACGAGAAGTGCACGGGTGACTCCGCCCGCCGCCTGGGCAACGAGCCGCTGTTCCAGGAACTCGGCATGGAGAACGTCATGGCGCTGAACATGGCGTTCGGCGAGGAGATGGACGACGACGGCAAGGTGACGCCCGAGTCGGCGAAGCCCAAGTCGGCGAAGAAGATCGTCGCGACCTGCCCGCACTGCCTCAACACGATCGGCAACGAGTACCCGCAGCTCGGCGGCGACTACGAGGTCATCCACCACACCCAGCTGCTCCAGCACCTCGTCGACGAGGGCAAGCTGGTCCCGGTCACGCCGGTCGAGGGCATCATCACGTACCACGACCCGTGCTACCTGGGCCGCCACAACAAGATCTACACCCCGCCGCGCGAGATCATCGCCAGCGTCCCGGGCATCCGCAACGAGGAGATGCACCGCCACAAGGAGCGGGGCTTCTGCTGCGGTGCGGGTGGCGCCCGGATGTGGATGGAAGAGCGCATCGGCAAGCGCATCAACAACGAGCGCGTCGACGAGGCACTGTCCGTCAACCCCGACATCGTCTCCACGGCCTGCCCGTTCTGCCTCGTCATGCTCACGGACTCCGTGAACGGCAAGAAGAACGACGGCAAGGCCAAGGAGTCGATCACCGTCGTGGACGTGGCCCAGCTCCTGCTGGACTCCGTCAAGACACCGGCCCCCGCGGAGGGCTCCGACGGTGACGACGATGACAACGACGGCGGCGAGCCGCCGGCGGGCACGTCGGACTCTACGAGCGCGCCGGAGCCGGAGCCGGTGAAGTAACCGGCCGTTTGCGGCTGTCTCCGACGCCCCCTGTCCCGAAC
>NZ_JBHUQX010000405.1:0-8587 GCF_042674225.1 Streptomyces sp. NPDC056948 | reverse complement strand
TTCTTCCCGCCGGGCGCAGCATGATCAGGGGAGCCGAGTCCCCCGGGAGGAACCATGCCGCAGACGTCCGCCATCGGCCCGACCCACCGTCTGGTGCCGTCACCGGCCGGCCGCACGCACCTCGTGGAGCAGGGAGAGGGACCGCTGGTTCTGCTGCTGCACGGGTTCCCCGAATCCTGGTACGCGTGGCGCCACCAGCTCCCGGCGCTGGCCGCCGCCGGCTACCGCGCGGTGGCCGTCGACGTCCGCGGCTACGGACGCTCGTCCCGGCCCGCGACGGTGGAGTCGTACCGGGTGCGGGAGCTGGTGGAGGACACCGTCACCGTGGTGGAGGCGTTGGGCGAGCGTTCCGCGGTGGTCATCGGGCACGACTGGGGTGCGAGCATCGCCTCGACCTCCGCGCTGCTCCGGCCCGAGGTGTTCCGCGCGGTGGGGCTCCTGAGCGTGCCCTACACCCCGCCCGGCGGCCCGAGGCCCGGCGAGGTCTTCGCCCGGATGGGCGGCGACGAGGAGTTCTACGTCTCCTACTTCCAGGAGCCCGGCCGGGCCGAGGCCGAGATCGAGCCGGACGTACGCGGCTGGCTCGCGGGCTTCTACGCCGCTCTGTCCGCCGGCACGATGCCCGAGGCCGACGCCCCCGACCCGCACTTCGTCGGTCAGGGCGGAAAGCTGCGCGACCGCTTCCCCGTCGGCCTCCTACCGCACTGGCTGGACGAGGCCGACCTCGACGTGTACGCCGGGGAGTTCGAACGTACGGGGATGACCGGCGCCCTGAACCGCTACCGGAACATGGACCGGGACTGGGAGGACCTGGCCGGCTTCGCCGGCGCCCCCGTTACGCAGCCGTCCCTGTTCATCGGCGGCAGCCTGGACGCGTCCACGACCTGGCTGGCCGACGCGATCGAGGCGTATCCGACCACGCTGCCGGGCCTGACGGCTTCTCACATCCTGGACGGCTGCGGGCACTTCCTGCAGCAGGAACGGCCCGGCGAGACCAATCGGCTCCTTATCGAGTGGCTCGCGGGTCTTCACTGACCTAGAGGGCCAGGCCCGGCACCCAGCGCTCGAGGTAGGTGCGCAGACCGGTCAGGTCATTGCCGCGCGCCACGTAACCCACGTATCCATCGGGGCGTACAAGGGCGTGGGTGACGTCCGGCCAAGGGCTGTCCGTGCCGAGGTGGTGCACGCTGAGCAGGTCGTGGCGTCCACGCTCCGGAAGATCCGATGGCCAGAGGTGGGCAGGGCCGCTCAGCAGGAGGTGGTAGCCCGGTGCGGCGGTGCGCTTGTGGAGTCCGGGTGGGACATCGGGAAGCCGATCCCCCGCCTGCGGGCCCTGTCGCGGTCGGTGCGGCCCGCTGGTGGAGGCAGGTCCGCGGCGGTAATGGATGCCGAGTTCGGAGACCGTGCGGAACAGTCGTGCGCGGGGGCGAGTCGTACGCAGCACGAGCGGGGCCAGGCGCGGGGCGAGATGGGTGCGGGCGAGCCGGAGGGCCGGGTTGCTGCTCGTACCCAGGGTGAACGCGCGGTCGGTGAGGCGGCGCACCCCGTGGCCGACGGGGGCCCGCTCCGCCTCGTACGTCTCCAGCAACTCCTCGGGCGACGCGCCCCGGCAGACGTGGGCAAGCTTCCAGCCCAGGTTGAGCGCGTCCTGGATGCCGGTGTTCATGCCCTGTCCCCCGGCCGGGCTGTGGATGTGTGCCGCGTCCCCGGCGAGGAAGAACGGGCCATTGCGGTAGTGGGTGGCGCCGCGGTTGTGGATGCGGAAGGCGGTCATCCAGACCGGATCGCGCAGGATCAGCCGGTGGCTGGTGTAGTCGGTGGTCCAGCCGTCGGCGATCTGCTGCAGGAGGTCCAACGTCACCTCGCCCCCGTGGGGACCCGGCGGGCGCATCGCGATCATCCGCCAGGTGGCCGGTGTACCGAGCGGGAAGAAGAACAGCATCCCGGCCGCGGTCATGTACGTGTGCGCGGCACCCGGCTCCAGCCCTTCGACCTCGAGGTCTGCCAGGAAGAACGTCTGCGGATAGGCGTGTCCCTCGAAGGCGATGCCCGCCTGGGTGCGCACGGTGCTGTGCGCCCCGTCGCAGCCGACGACGTAGCGGGCCCGCACGGTCTCCTGACTGCCGTCCGGGCATCGGAGCCGGCAGCTCACGTACCCGTCCTCCCGCTCGGTCCTCACCAGTTCCGTGCCCCGATCCACGGTCACGTCCCGGGCGGCCAGCCGGGCCGTCAGGACGGCTTCGGTCTCCGACTGCGGGAGGAAGAGCAGGAAAGGGTACGGGGTGTCCTCGCAGCCGACGTCGAACACCGGCACCTGCAGCTCCCGTCGGGGCAGATGCAGGTGCAGCCGGACCGCCGTACTGCCCCGGTCGACCAGGTCGTCCGTCACGCCGAATCCGGCCAGCATTTCCAGGGTCCGAGGCTGGACGGCCGGCGCGCGTGACTCCCGGGCACGGTCCAGCGAGCGGTCCACGATCCGGAACGAGGTGTCGTACGCGCGCAGTTGCGTCGCGAGCGCGAGTCCGGTCGGGCCCGCGCCCACCACCAGCACATCCAGCGGTGCCGTCATGGCCTCAACAGTAGTCGCGGCCTACCGCAGGCTGGGGCCCTCCGCACCGTGTCGCGTCCGGAGGGCTCCCGTGGTGCCGGTTCAGGGTGGTGCGGGCTCAGACCTCCAGGTCGGCTTCGATACGCCGGAGCTGGTGGCGGGCCATCGCCAGGTTGGACCTGCTCCCGTCGAGCACGAGGTAGAGGAACAGCCCGCTGCCACCGCGCCCCTTGATCAGGCGGATGAGGTGGTACTGGGAGTTCAGAGTGATCAGGATGTCCTCGATATCCTCCTTCAGTCCCAGATGCTCCATGGTCCGCAGCTTGGCCCGTACGACGTCGGTGTTGCCGGCGGCGGCGATTTCCAGGTTGAAGTCCTTGGTGCCGCCGAGGGTGCCGAGGGCCATGCCGCTGGTGTAGTCGACCAGGGCAGCGGCCGTAGCCCCCTCGATGGAGCTCAGACATTCCTTCAGCGCGGTCTCGGTGTTGGCCATGCGCTCGGTTCCTTTCGTTCCGTTTGCTTCTGCTTCGGTGGGTCGGTCGGAAGGTTCGGGTGGTTCGGGTGGCTCAGATGCCGGTCTGCGGGCGTGGCTGATGGTTGGGCCGCTGCGGTGTGCGGACCGGGAGGGTGCCGATGGGGCGGGCCGTGGCCGGGGGCGCCGCGGCGAGATGCTCGGCGGGCGCGGGCCGGTCGGCGTGGCGGCCGGTGCCCGGGCCGACGCGCGTGGCCACCAGGTCCGCGATCCGGGCGCCGCTGCGCCGCCCCTCCAGGTGGAGGCGGCCGACGTTGACGCGGTCCTCGGCGAGGAGGGTGAGGACGGCGGTGGCTCCCGCCGCGTAGGTCGCGACGTAGCCTCGGGAGCCGCGTACCAGCAGTTCGCGGAAGTCGCCGCGGCCGGCTGCGTCGGTCATGCGGTACGCGACGCCGAGGGCGGCGGCGGTGAGGGCCGCGAGTCCCTCCGGCTCGGCCTCCGGCACGTCGTGGGCGAGGACGAGTCCGTCGACGGTGGCCGCGAGGGAGCCCGTCAGCCGGGGTATGCGGGTGCGGAGCCGACGCAGTTCGTCCAAGACGTCGGTCTCGACGGCCATGAGCATTCTCCTTTCGGCACGCTGTCTTCGCGCGCGGATCACAGTGCCTCCAAGGCGTGCAGGAGCCGTCGCAGCAGTGCGGTGTCGGGCTCGTCCGGTGCCACCGGACGAGGGGCAGGGCCTGGCTCGGCGGACGCGGGGGCTGGGGCGGGGACTGTGGCTGTGGCCGTGGCTGGGGCTGGGGCTGGGGCTGTGGCTGTGCCTACGGGAACGACCATCCCGGCGGCGGCCAGGCGGCGGAGTTCGACGAGCGTGTGGAAAGTGCGGCAGGCGAGGACCGTGGCTATCTGGGCCGCGGTGCGGACGCCGTCGACCTGGGCGAGGGTGCGGCCGCGGCGGGCCGGCAGGTCCGAGGGGGCGGCGTCGGGCACCCGGGCGAGCGGGACGAGGTCGACGCAGGGTTCGGGCCATATCCGGTGCAGCAGTTCGCGGCGGCGTCTCGACTCGCGCAGGACGGAGTCCACCGGTACGGAGCGGACCGCGCCGAGCCAGTGCGTGACTCCGGGGCGGAAGCGGAGCGCCGGTCCGTCGTGGGCGAGGACGAAGTACGCCGCGTCGAACAGGGCGCCCAGGTGACACAGTTCCAGCGCGCCGGCGGCGAGGTGGCCGCTGTCGACCAGTTGCCGACCGACCTTGCAGCGGCGGCCTGCCTTGTCGATCGCGGCCCACCAGCCGTCCGGGGCGAGCGCACCGCTGTGGGTGAGCAGATCGCCGAGGTCGGGCGTGACGGCGGATTCGACATGGACGACGTGCCCCGAGGCCAGGTAGACGATGCCCGACTCGGTGGACAGGGCGCCGCTCGCGCCCTGCGCGGCAAGGGTGCCGAGCAGGGCCGAGGCCGGTTCGTCCGTGCGTGAGGCGCGGGTCGGCGTGATCATCCGAGCACCAGTCTGTCCGCCATCTCGGCCAGCCGGATGCGGGCCAGAGCCAGGTTGCCGTCACTGCGGTCGAGCCATAAGTGCACGAACACGGTGCTGTCGAACGTCGTGCTGACGAACCTGAGCAGGTGGTACGAGTCGGCGTTCGTGATGATCAAATCCTGTACGGGTGGTTCTTTTCCGGACACCTCTCCCACGTCGCCGCCGGCCGGCGCGAGGAGGCCGCTCTCTGTGGCGAGGCGGGCGAGTTCGGCTGTCTCAGCCGCCGCCGCCTCCAGGTCACCACCCGGTGCGTCACCTACGGCGCCCAGGGCGAGACCACTGATCCAGTCGACCACCGATGCCCCTCGCGCGCCGGGCAACCGCATGGCTTCCAACAGACTCTCGTCAATTCCGGGCACGCCGAATCCCCCTCCCCTGCACGGCCGTTCCCGCGAACGTGAGCACGACACTACGGTGTGTGCTCGGCGCAGGTGAACGCTTTGGCATTTTCCAAAGGAATGTGCAGTGGAGTGGGCAGGGGTGCGAACGGGAGCGATCTGAAGCGAGCATGAGGCGTCTCGTCGCGCTCCGGCACTCTCCATCAGAGCCTTGAACTGGGCTTGAGCGAGTCGGACTCTGGATCCCTCACTCCACAGCGAGTCGCATGTTCGGGCAGCTTCCACAGGGCGCCTCAGGACTCACGCTGACCGCTTGCTGATTTTACTGACGGGTAATCAAATCGACTTGGGGCCCCCGAAGGCACTGACCGCGTCGGTGCCGAGCGAGACCCACCCCGACTACCGGGCGGCAGACAGTCTGAGCCCGTACTCATGGGCTGCTCTGAGGTTGCTGAGATGCTCAACATGTCCATCAGCTGGGTGTACAGAGAAGCCCCAAAGCTAGGCCTGCACCGCTACACGCTCGGACGCGGAAGGAACGCGAAGGTGCTTTACAAGAGGAGCGAGGTCTTCACATGGCTGGAGCAGCGGAGACTTCACTAGAGCCTGTCCAACGGACCCACGCCGCTCGAGTCTCTGTGCGAGCCAGCAGTAGGTCTGGGCATGGTGACGCGACTGCGCAGGCTCGAGAGCCTGCTGGGCGGGCGGCTCGACGACATCGACTACAGCAGCATCGCTGAACTGGTCGGGAAGCCGAAGCCGCCGAGAGCGAGGCCCTCGACTGGACGACCACCACATACGGCACATTCGGCAGGTCGTCGCGAACAACACCGCCCGCCCGTCCCGTACGACGCCATTGCCGTGCCCAACCCCGGGGCCCCGGGCGCCGGATTGCTGCTGCTCGCGGTGCCCCGCAGCCCATCTGGCCCACACGCCGTGACCGAGCCACCGACGAAGCCGTCCCGAGACGCTCTGCGCTATCGCCGGCGCGGGTGGCCTCGGGCTGACCCTCTTTGCCCGCTCCTCGCGCTTGACCGGAGGCGAAGTGGACCTTCAGTTCGCCGAGCCGGGTGAAGTCGTCTACCAGCTGCTCTGCGCGCTCCCCTTCCTCGCCGACCACACACGCGACCGCACCGCGGCCAGCGGTACCGCACTCGTCAATGCCGTGCTGGTCGCAGACATGGCCGCCCATCCCCTGTGCGCGGTGGTCGACGTGCTCCGGCCGGATCCGATCCCGTTCCGGGTCGACCCGCTGGACCCCTGATCCGGGCAGCGCACGCAGCCGGGCGAGCTACATTCTGGGCTGCGGCAGGATGCGCACGCCGAACGCCTGCCTGCGCCCGGCCCCCCACCGTGAGGTGGAGGGTGTCGCGCAGGGTGGATGCGGCAGATGACGGCTGCTACCGCACCAGGAATGGAACGTCGGCGGCCTCGAGCACGTGCGAAGTGGCCATGGGGCCGCCCCATGCCGCCCCGTCCAGGCGCTGCTCCGACCCGATCCCAAGCTGGTCAATGCCCGGGACGGAGCCCCCTCGCCGTCGATGCAGCGAAGGGGCCGCATGGCATGCGCTCGCGTTCAGGCGGCGGCCGGCTCGGGGTCGGTGAGGGCGGGGACCGCGAGTTGGAGACGGCTGCCCATGTTCAGTCGGACCTCGCCGTAGGGCTGGATGTGCATCCAGAACAGCGGGGTCAGGGCCATCGCAACGGTGATCAGGAGCGCGACCTGGGTGTTCCGCTTGCTTGATCGGCTACATCACGTGGCGCCCACCCGGCGGGTCAGGTGGTGACCTTCTTTTCGTCACTGCAGGTCGCCTCGACCACCCGCCCGGTCGACAGGTTTACCTCGCAGACGCGGAAGCGAAATTCTCCACCATCGGTGAAGCTCTTGTTCAGATTCGTCCACCCGGCGTTCGCGCTGCCGTCCCAATAGGCCACTCCGGAACGCGCGGAGCTCCCATGGGTGTACCACCACTGCAGCCCAACCGGTTCGTTGTTGCTCGACAGGTCCTGCAGCCAGATCCACTCACCATAGCGCTGGAAGCAGCCCTTGGTCCGGTCGATGCCCCACGGGTTGGCCAGGGCACACGTCTTGGCCCTGTTGTTGTTGTAGGTGCTGTCCGCCACGTCCGTCGTGCGCTGCCATCCGTCGGCAGCAGAAGCAGGCGCGGCTGTTGCGCTCAGGGCGAGACAGGCCGCGAAGAAGCCCCCCGTGAGCATGGTACGAGCACGCATCGGTTTGTCCCTTCCGTTGTGATCGGGACCCGGCGAGGACCGATCTTCGCAGCAGTGGCGACGGTTCGGCCGACCAGGCACGACGCAGACTGCTGGCCGTCGGCAGGCCGCAGCAACGGCAACCGGCTGTCCCGGACAATCGCCGACTGTCCGGGCAGGTCAGGACCTCGTCCGGACAGTGTCCCGGACAGAGGTGGTGCAACGGCGTGGGCGGTCCGATCACCGCGTGTGTACCGGACGCCGGCTAGCGGAGACCCACGTGGGCAGGTCTTTCGACGGCTCTGCACCACCGGCGTGCGTGAGGGCCTGGCCAGGGGTCCCAGGAGGGCGCACCTCCGGCACTCTTGCGCTCCGGCCCACCGAACAGCCCCTCAAAGGAGCGCATCACCCCCGTAACAAAGTGATCCACTTCCTTGTGCTTGCCGCATCCACGCCCGTGAAGTGGGCTGATGCACTTTCCGACAGCAGGCGGTCCGTTCTTCCGCCACCTGCGCATGTGGCACGCCGTACCGGCCTCCCTCCTAGTGGTGGCCGTGGTGGCGTTCCTCGTCCTTCTCCCGTCCGACGGCGCGCGCTCGGTGCCCAACAGCCCCTGTCGACCGGCCGATTCGGCGCGCGAGGACACGCCCGCGGCCCCCGACCTCGACGGGGACGGCTTCGCCGATCTGGTGCACGAGGTCTCCGACACGGCGGAGAACTTCGACGTGACCGTCGTGCCCGGCTCCGAGCACGGTCCGGACCACGACCGCACGACCGTCCTCACCCACGAAGACCTCGGTCTGCCGGACGACGTCCAGACGGGCGACGACCCGTGGCAGCCCACGGTCGCCGACCTGGATGAGGACGGCCACGCCGACCTCATCGTCAGCGGCGCCGCCCAGGTCCTGTGGGGAGGCCCCAAGGGCCCGCAGGCCGACGGACCGCACGGGCGCGTCCCCCTGCCGGGCAGCGGATATGACACCGCGCCGATCGCCGGCGACTTCGACGGGGACGGCCACACCGACCTCGCGGCCTTCAGGTTCTCGAACAAGGATCAGGAACTGGTCGTCCTCAAGGGACCGTTCAAGCGCTCCGGCACTCCCACCCGGACCGTGGAGATCCCCAGCCCCGTCCACGAGGCCGCCTCACCCATGCTGGTCGCCGGCGACGCGAACGACGACCGCGCCGCCGATCTCGCGCTCTACGACTCCCCCTGGGATCCGCCCCTGCTGTTCACCGGCGGCGCCCGAACCGCCGGCGGCCTGAGCAAGGAGCCCGAGCGGCTGCCGGAGGGCGAGAACGTCGTCTTCGGCGACTTCGACGGCGACGGGCGGCAGGACGTCGCCATCGGCCGGAGCTTCGTCGACAGCTACGACGAGATCGACACACCCCACCAACGCGGCCAGGTCAGCGTCCGCTACGGGAAGGAGCCGGGGAAGTGGGTCACCATGGAGGGCGGCGACTTCAAGGAAGGCTTCGGCA